>JAJDEE010000125.1 GCA_029259975.1 Planctomycetota bacterium | reverse complement strand
GTTGGTGTTGGCTGGCTTTGCTAACACTGTTTATCGTGGCGAGCGTCTGGAGTCCTGAGCCTGGTAATATTGCTTTTTTCTGGCTCTGGACCCGCGACTCCCGTAGGGTAGAATTGAATCCAGAGAAACCGACCGAAGCCTTTGTGGTGCCGGTGTTTAAGAGTTGCGCGAGCAGGCTACCGCTTGCCTTTATTGAATCGAGTTTGTGATGTCTACCATGATTGCTTTCTTTGGCGCGCCGGGTTGGGTCGAATTAACGGTCTTAGGCGGAATCGTCTTGTTACTGTTTGGCAACAGATTGCCCTCGGTGATGCGGTCTTTGGGGCAAGGAGTCACTGAATTCAAAAGAGGCATTAAGACCGGCGAAGAAGACCCGAACGCCAACATCGAAGACCAGCGCGACTCAAACTCCTAACCTCGCACAAGGTTTGACGTTAGCGACGGCGGCAACGCCGTACACCCACACACCAGCTATGTATCTCGATACGCTCTCCCACCAACGAATATGATGAGCAGCTTGTTCTTGCACTATCATGTCCTCCTCGCTTTCTGGAGCCCCGGCCCAGGCGAAATGATGCTGCTAGCTGTGGTTGCTCTGCTGCTTTACGGCGGCAACCTGCCCGAGGTCGCCCGTTCGTGGGGAAAAACTTTCTCTGAATTCCGCCGCGGGCTTACCGGTTTTCAAAGCGAGATGAACAACGTCATCTACGACGAGCCAGAAAAAATCGCCTACCGCGACGATTCCCGAAATCCCCATGGCTACGAGGAGAGTGACAGCTCTCAAGAGGGACCTGACAAAGAGCAAGACGAGAGCGACGCGACTATCCGAGACGCAGTCGCAGACACGATTGCAATTGATGCCGCCGAAGACCT
This sequence comes from Planctomycetota bacterium, assembly GCA_029259975.1. Taxonomy (GTDB): domain Bacteria; phylum Planctomycetota; class Planctomycetia; order Pirellulales; family Lacipirellulaceae; genus Bythopirellula. The sequence goes on along the minus strand of JAJDEE010000125.1, from coordinate 3,565 downwards.
TGACGGCGATCTCGGAACAAAGCCGACCGACTGATTGCTAGGCTATTCAAGTAGTCTTCCTCACACTAAAATGATTTCACGTCGAGGACACCCTCGATCCGGGCGGCTAGCTCAGTTGGTTAGAGCGCCGTGCTCACACCGCGGAGGTCACAGGTTCGAATCCCGTGTCGCCCACACATTGGAATTGCAAGGGGTCGCGCAATGTCGCGGACCCCTACAATTCTAGCGTTTTCTTCACTTGGTGGCCCCTTTCTTTTAGAACAGGCCCCTGCAACGTCAAACTACCCGCTGCGCGCACAGACTGCGCCGCATTTTGCGCCGCCTCGGGTTGGTTGGTTCCTTCGCGCACATTGTCGGACAAAGATACGTTTCGAGCGAAGATTTATTGGAAGCGACAACTACTACAGACTTGGACGAATAACGTCATGCAAAACACGAGTATATTCAAAGAGAGCGTTCAAACGACGGCGGTGCTTGGTGCCTGCCACACATTTCCAGGAGAACGGGCACTACTTTTCACTGCCAGGTAACGAGCCGTTTGCGTTTGCCGGGCTGTGGGAGTCGTGGCAAGGCAGTGATGAAACTGTTCTGAGTTGCACTTTCCTCACGACCTAGTCTAACGCAGAGGTTCAAGCAGTTGACCACCATCGCAATCTACTACATGGGGACGATCGCCGAACTTGTCTTCGCAAAACCGAAGGCAAAAAGGCCTAACTCACACTGATCTCAAGATTTGAACACGATTTCACGCCATATGCGCGAGTTTGGACTTAGCTAAGTCGCGCAACTGATGCAACCGCTGTGAGTTGGAGTGGCAACAAATTGAGGGCGGTGTCGCTACCGCTGCGTCCTGCCTTACCAACCGCCACAGCTTTTTGTGTCTGCCGCGCACTCTCCACGGGTGATTCACAGGAGGCAGTCTGTTAGACTGCTGCCAAAGTCTAATCCTCGCGCAAATATGACGTGCTGGGAAACATCGAAAGCACACTGCCAAACGAAGGTATCAACCATGCCAACCATTCGAGAAATTGTGGGCCTTCCCGAGACTCCTGCGAAGTTGAGCGAATCGGCCTTGATTATGATTGACTGTCAGAACACTTACCGCGACGGAATTTTGCGGCTGGAAAGGGTCGAAGATGCGTTACAGAATGCCAGTCAACTTCTTCAACGAGCAAGAAAAGCAAGCATTCCGATTTTTCATATCCAGCATGATGCAGGCGTTGGATCGCCCTACGACCTTACTGCGACGAATGGACAAATCGCTGACCTCGTCACACCAGCGGACACTGAACCGGTCATCGTGAAACGCTATCCTAATTCGTTTTCCTCGACTGATCTTGACGACCAACTAAGGGCCGCAGGATGCAAGAACTTGATCCTCGCCGGTTTCATGAGTCACCTGTGTGTTAGCTCGACCGCGCGCGGCGGTTTCGACCGTGGCTATGTAGTGAGTGTCGTTGAAAACACGACCGCCACTCGCGCACTCCCTGATGGACATGGGGACATGATCTCTGCCTCTGAAGTCCAACGAGCCAGCCTGCGCGGATTGGCAGACCTAGTTGCCGTTATCGTCGACGACGCAGATGCGATTCCTGACTAATTGAATCCGAGCTTCTCGCTTCTGCAGTTAGCGAAAATTCGCAGCCGCAGAGGCTGATGCAACCTGTGTCGCGAAGCAATCTGCGAAACTCGCAGAGGTCTGCGCACACGGATGCACAAGAAAATCTAACCAAACACTCGCTCAAGCAGCTCGTCAGTGAGCCACAAGGTCGTTTCGTTTGTAGAATCCTCAGGCACTGATAGAGTCAAATTCTCTGACTCGTGGTCACTGGTTGGCAAGATTAAAACTGCCAGTTCGTCGTTAGGCAAGATCTCCGCTTCAACAATGCCAGGTTCGTCGACCCAATCGAAGGTTTCATGCTCACTGCTGTTCAACCAGGATGCCGCCAACGCGGCATCAATGACCGCCTCACGTCCCTTTGCCTCCTGCCCACTACCCAACGGCTCAACCGCCTTTCCGTAGCTCACTTGCCAGGCTCTAAGATCACTGGCGTCGACATCCAAATCGTCATCACTGTTTCCGTCGGCGCGTTGCGCGTTAGGCTTACCGAATCCGCGTTGCCAGATCAAAAAATCAGCACCGTCGACATCGCCGTCGGTGTCAAAGTCGGCAGTTGGCGCGACTTGTGCTTCGTAGGCGCCGATGTCGACGCCGTTGCCATCGTCGCGGGCCAGGCTGCGTTGGTCGGCAATCTCGGTGGATGATCCGGAATTCAAAGCTGGGCTGCCGGGTAGTAGGCCGTGCGTCTGCGTTGTTCCACCGTTATCGGCCAGCGACCCAAGCAGCGGGTCGATGAGACTGGAAAGCGTGCCGATTTGATTTCCGGCACCCGTAATCGTAAGTCCGGTTGCTCCTATGAGACTGTGGTTGATTGCAATAATGCTGTCGGGGTCGGGTTGAAGATCCGGGGCAGTACCATTGTCAGTGTTGCCCGCCAGAATTGTGTTCTCGAGTGTGAAGATCGGGTTACGGGTTGAGGATGCCACATAAACTCCACCTCCAACCCAGCCGGCCTGATTACTGCTGACGGTGCTATTTGTGAGCGTCACCGCGCCAGAAAGAGTATAAATGCCTCCGCCGACGGCACCGCTGGTGTTGCCGCTGATCGTGCTGCTAGACACTGACACACCGCCGCCTCCCGTGTGAATGCCGCCGCCTGAGCCAAAGTTGTCGTATACCGCAGCTCTGTTACCGCTGACAGTGCTGCCGGTAAGAACTACTGCACCAGAAGATGTATGGATTCCGCCACCTCCACCGTATCCCGAAATGCTGTTGCCGCTGACGGTGCTGCTGGTGAGAGTCACTGTGCCAGAAGTAGTACTAATTCCGCCACCTAGGAAATCGGCGGTGTTGCCGCTGATTCTGCTGTCGGTGAGCGTCACTGCACCGTCCAAAATAGAAATGCCGCCGCCTTGGGCCGCAACTCCAAAAGTGCTGTTGCCACTAACCGAGCTGCCTATCAGAGACACCATGCCGGAAGACGTGCGAATGCCGCCGCCATGGGCGATCTCGCCCGAAGTGCTGTTGCCATTGACTGTGCTGTTCGTCAGAAGTATCACCCCCACGTCGCTGTAAATGCCGCCGCCATAGGCCGCGTCCCCAGAGGTACTGTTGCCACTGACCGTGCTGCTAATCAGAGACACCATTCCAGGAGACGTGCGTATGCCACCGCCACCGGCACGAAAACCTGAGGTGCTGTTGCCGCTAACGCTGCTATTGATAAGTGTCACAGCGCCATAAGACGTCCAAATACCAGCGCCATGAGCAAACTCTCCTGACGTGCTGTTGCCGCTGATCGTGCTATTATTTAGCGTAACGACTCCATCGGAGTGAAAGCGAATGCCACTGCCAACACCACTGAAATCCGTCTTTGTGCGGCCGCCGGTGATAGCCAACCCTATGAGCGTAAGGTCGCCGGTCGTGCTCGAAAAATGCAGGATCCGAGAGTTATCATCAAGAAGGTTCTCACCATCAAGATCAGAGCCATCGATCAGACCATCGCCG
>JAJDEE010000124.1 GCA_029259975.1 Planctomycetota bacterium | reverse complement strand
CGACCGGAGTAGGGCTGGGCTGTGCACTCCGGTCGCTTACGCTCGCGGTTCGCTTGGGTGGGTGGAAGCCGAGATTGTACTCAAAGCAGCCTGCCTACTACACTAGGTGGCCTGTAGAACACGCAAATCGGGCGGGTCGTGCTGATTTTACAGGCTGAGGAAGCTCCGATAGTGTGGTAGGATGGGGTGGTTTTTCCTTGAACCGCGGAGCAGTGCTCTTAGAATAGAGGTTAGGAACGCCATTGTTCGATTTGTGGCTTTAGCAAGGAGTGCAAACAGTGCGTAGTATACTTGAGAGGCGTGTTTATTGGATATTGGTGGCGGTCGCCGCGTTAGTTTTTAGTTTTGGATGGGGGCGAATTGATGTAGCTCCTGCACAAGCGGAGTTGGCGTCGGCAGAGGTTGGGTCCGGCGGGTTGATGACTCATTTTTACGACGACCCAAGTGGCGGGCCGACGCGGGTGATTGTCATTGATTCACGGCTAAAAAGGATGGCCGTTTATCACGTGCCAGCTGACAGCGGAGAGATTCAGCTTAAGAGCGTGCGAAACCTAAGTGTTGACCTACAAGTACAGGATTACAACAGTGGCGATCCTTCGCCAATTGACATGCAAAAAATGCTGCAACGGAACTAGCCAGCACACATAGCAAGCTAGACTCGCAGACCCGTCAGGAGGTCGAAGCTGCGAGTCAAACTGAAGCCCACGCGGCTCGGGAACGGAAGAGACAACGATGGAACAAAAGTTTGTCAGTTTTGATGATGTGATCGAAAAGCTAGGCATCTCTGCTGAGCGTCTACACGAGCTGCGCGAAGCAGGCCAGCTGCGTGCCTATCGCGATGGCAAGAGCTGGAAGTTCCGATCCGACGAAATTCAGGGGATGGTCGAGGGTGGTGTGCCTGAACCTTCGCCGCCGAGCGATATCGGCCTGGTCTCGCCAGCCGATTTGGTCGAAGCTGCACCGATCGACACGTCGGACGATGACGATTTTGAACTGTCGTTGGTTGACGAAGACAAACCAGCTGCCGAGAAGTCCGACCTCGATTTAGAGATTCAGTTGGATGATACCGACGCGGTACCCGGCGAGAAAGAACTCGACCTGGAAGGCTTGGACGACACGGTCACCGCAGGAACTAGCGACATTGCCCTCGACCTAGATTTGCCTGAAGTTGGCCACTCGGACTCGATTTTGCTGAGTGAAGAGACCTTAGGCGAATCGGTCAGTGGTTCGCAGAGTACGATTATTGGCAAAGATAAGATCAGCCCGGAAAATGCTGATTTGGAGCTAGCGATAGATGATGATGATGATGATGATGATGACAGTGTCACTGGAGAGAAGAGCGACGTAAAGCTGTCGCCGGCGTCTGGGGCCTCGGATGTGTTGTCCTCACAAATCGCGGGATCAGGTGTACTTGACGATCTTGAGAGTTCGACCGGCGGGACAAGCGCATTCAAAGACCTAGAAGAAATCGACCTAGCTGCTGAATCGAGTCCGGCACTAGCGCCTTTAGATTCGGGAAAAAGCACACAAGCCAAGGCTGCGTCGAAGGAAGAAGAGTCGGCTGCAGCGAGCGACTTAGAGCTAGCCGAACTTGAAATGGCCGGCGCTGACGACGATATGGGCTCAACAGACGCCCCTGTGTTGGAAGTCGAAAGCGACTCGAATTCGGATTCGGGGATCGACTTAGCGGGCGACTCGGATCTCATCCTTGCCGACTCGGGCGGTAGCGACCTGACTCTCGACAGTGGCGACAGCGGCATTAATCTGATCTCTCCAGGAGATAGCGGCTTGGCACTCGACGACATCCCACTCGAAATGGGTGGCTCGGCGATTCTTAGCTCGCTTTCTTTAGAAGGATCGGCCCCAGAGATCTCGCTCGTTGCAGATAGTTTAAGTGCCGATGCTGGCTCTGGAGACGAGCCGATTGCTGAGCTACAAACCGACGACGATTTCCAGCTTACTCCGCTGAGCGAGGGAGCTCTCGAAGAGGGCGACAGCAGTTCGCAGGTGATCGCGCTGGATGGCGGTATTGAAGACTTTAGCGACGGTGCTGCGGTACTGGAAGAAGACGACTTTGCTGAAGAAGACGGCGATGTGGTCCTTTCTGAAGACTTTGCCGAAGCCCCTGCTGGGGAGCTTGAGATGGGCTACGCCCCAGCTGCCGCCCTCGCATCTGCCGGTACTCCTTACACGGTGCTGAACATCCTTGGTTTGGGGTCCTCTGCATTGCTGCTGGTGTTGGGCGGTACGATGATGCTCGACATGGTACGCAACATCTGGAGTTGGGATGAGACCTATTCACTCAACAGCGCGCTAATGGAAGCGATCTTGGGGCTATTCTAGCAGATTCCGTTCGGGCAGATTCCCCTCGGACTGGCGGAATCCAAATTTCGGATTGCAGAATGAGTATAAATCGGTCAGGTTGAGTGGCTTCGGTGTTTCCGCTTTCCGCCTTCCCACTCGACACTCCCATGATGCCAACTTGCCAATACATGCTAGCCTTGGCGATTCTTTTTTCGCTCGGCTGTCAGCCTGAACAGCAGGTCGAGACCTACACGGTCGACCGTACGACTCAGACCCGCCCGCTACTTGAGGCTAGGGCCGTTTTGGAACAGCTCGACCATATTTTGGTGGTGATAGTGCCGCAGGGTGACAAAGCATGGTTTTTTAAGCTCGTGGGCAAGGCCTCTGCCATAGAAAGACATCGTGGCGCGTTCAACGATTTTTTATCGACACTGAAGTTGGCTGACCACTCTACGGAGACGCCTAGCTGGGAACTGCCCGAGGGATGGGATGCTCAAGAGGCAGCGAAGATGCGTGCAGCGACTTTGGTCGTGCCCGATATTGACGGCAACTTAGAACTGGCTGTTTCGTCCTTGCCCTTATCTGGAGATTGGGAAGATTTTCTGGTACCGAACGTCAACCGTTGGCTCCGCCAGCTCCAGCGCGCCAAGCTATCAAAAAACACGGTCCTGAAATTGCAACAGAAGCTTCCGCTGGGCGACGCTCAGGCGACTATTTTCGAGCTTTCGGGTGTGATGGCAAAGCGGCCCATGGGCGCTGGTGCTTTAGCCAGTAACCCACACGAAGGGCTAGGAATTGCTGCTCCGGCGACTGCACCAGCTACGCAGCCGTCATCAGCCCCGCAGACTAAGTCCAAAGAGCTGACCTACAAAAAGCCCGCAGACTGGTTGCCAGGCCAAATGTCGATGATGCGGAAAGCTGCATTTCTGCTGCCAAGTGGCGGACCAGCAGATGGCGTTACGGTCACGAGCTTTCCTGCGGCGCCGGGCACTCAAATGGCCGACGTGGCGATGAACGTTCAGCGTTGGGCGGGGCAAGTCGCGCCGGCTGGCGAAACGCTCGACGAACTGACCGAGCCGATCACTGTTTCAGGGATTGAAGGTACCTATGTTGAATTGATCAGCCCACCAGATGCTGCTACACAGCGGGCAATTTTTGTCGCGATGGTGAATCGCGCGGGCCAAGTCTGGTTTTTCAAGATGGACGGCAAGCCCGAATTGGTCCGTGGCCAGCGCGACGCTTTTCGCGAGTTTTTAGGCTCGGTGGAGTTTCAGTAGCAGGCAACGGCGTTACATTCGAGCAGGTTTGGCGGTATGATGCTGTGTAGCTCCACAAACCGTCCCCCCTGCGTTTGCTGGCCCATGGGCCTCCCGACAAGGGAGGGAGATCATAAATAATTAAAACCCCACCTCCAGACACATGTCCACTACCGATCTTGGTCGTCTTGCTGCCGAGACTTCTGTCGCGCAGCGTTCCGAACTCTCTCGCAGTAGCGTCCGTACACTCTTGCTGCCGTTGGCGTCTTTGCGGCTAACGGTCGTTTTGTTTGCCTTGTCGCTCGTGTTGGTGTTGGCAGGGACGCTTGCTCAGATCGATCACGATATCTGGTACGTCGTTCACAATTATTTCCGAGCCTGTTTTGCCTGGATCGATTTCCAAGTCTTTTTTCCGCGTGCCTGGGAATTGCCAGGCGGCTTTTGGTTTCCTGGTGGTTGGCTCATTGGTGCTGCACTCGGCGTGAATTTGCTGGCAGCACACGCGCTACGCTTTAAGGTTACCTCCCAAGGCAGCTCGTTGGCGATTGGCCTCGGTATGCTTGTCGCGGGCGTGGCACTCACATGGTTTGTGATTCAAAGTGGCTGGGACGACACGGTTGAAAGCGAGCTTTCACCGGAGTTTTGCAGCGGTCTTTGGCACGCATTACGGTTTGCACTCGGTGCGGGGACGCTGACGCTGGGGTATGTGTTAGCTTTGAATTATCAGCGCGCGGCTCAATCGGGGTCGAACTGGCTCTGGTGGCTGGGAGCTGCCTTATGCGCAAACTTGGCGGCGCTAGTGATCTGGTTATTCACGCACCCCGAAGCCCAATTGGATGCGTCAGGTTTGCGAATTATGTGGCAGCTGATCAAGAGCACTGCAGCCGGGCTGGTGCTGTTGGCCGGATGCCATTGGGTGTTTGGCCGGCGCGCAGGCATCGTTTTGTTGCATGGTGGAGTGGCGTTGCTAATGTTTAGCGAACTCTGGACTGGCCTGCAGGCGCAAGAATCGCAAATGCGAATTACCGAGGGTCAGACGGTGAACTACGCGGTGGACCACCGCTCCACTGAGCTGGCGGTTGTCGACAAGTCCGGCGCTAAGCAAGATCGTGTAACGGTAGTACCGCTGGAAATGTTGCTAGAAGCGAACAATGGCGACAAAGCGTTCGACAACCCGAAGCTACCTTTTACACTGCGTCTCGTTAAGCATCTGCCCAACTCAAGAACGCGTTTTCTCCAACCGGGCGAA
>JAJDEE010000123.1 GCA_029259975.1 Planctomycetota bacterium | reverse complement strand
CGAAGAACAATTGTTTTACTTAATGAGCCGTGGCCTGACCGAAGCCGAAGCAAGCTCGATGATCGTCAGCGGATTTATCGAGCCGCTGATCAAAGAACTGCCGATGGAGTACGCCGTCGAGATGAACCGGCTGATTGAGCTGCAAATGGAAGGCAGCGTTGGGTAGTCGACCTGGGTGGAGAGAATCTGATGAGCATGACTTCTAGCACCGAATCGCTTGTTGCAGAACTTTACAAAGCTGCCGGCAAAGCGGAGATCGTTGGAGGCGGAATTGTGATGATGAGCCCAACAGGAGACGAGCCAAGCAGCGCTAGTGGAGAGATATTTGTCGCCTTGCGAGCCTATGCAAGAAAGAATGGTGGCCGAGCTTATACGGACAATGCCGCGTTCCTGGTAGACCTCCCTAACCGCAAGTCATTCAGCCCAGATGCGTCATATTACACGGGTCCCAGAGCAAAGATGAAATTTCTGCCGCAAGCACCCGACTTTGCTGCTGAAGTACGTAGCGAAGGAGATTACGGACCAGCAGCAGAAAAGGCCCTGGATGCTAAGCGACAAGAGTATTTTGAGGCGGGCACCAAAGTCGTGTGGGATGTTGACTTGCTCGGCGAGGACGTTGTTCGTGTCTATCGTGTGAAATCACCTAACGAACCGACCATTTATCGCAAAGGCGATCAGGCCGAAGCAGAACCTGCTGTTCCTGGTTGGACGATGAGCGTTGATACACTATTTGAATAGAATTACTTTTGGAAATAAAAAGCGCGATGAGCAGTACCTTGGCCCCAGCCGGATTTTCTCAAGAAACTTTTGATACCTTTATTGCTGCGCGCGACGAGCCTGGCTGGCTCAGCGAAATACGCACTTCTGCCTGGGCACGCTTTTGCGAACTCGAGATGCCGACCAGTCGCGACGAAGAGTGGATGCGCACGGACATTCGCTTGTTCAAGCTCGACCGTTTTTCGCCGGCGACAGAACTCGCCGAGGTCGAATCGCCTCGGGCATTGTTGGCCGAAGGCGTGGAGTTGGGCGGGCAAAGTGTCTCGGTCGATAGCATCAGCACTTGCAGCCAAATCGCGGAAAAGTGGGCCAAGCAAGGCGTACTTTACGGTAGTCTCGACAAGATCATTGCGGAGCATGGTGACTTGCTGCGTCCCTACATCGAACGAAAATTGGTCGATCCGCTTTGCGACAAGTTCTCGGCCCTCAATGCCGCGTTGTGGAGCGGCGGTTCGCTGCTGTTCGTGCCCAAGGGTGTCTGCGTCGACGAGCCGTTTCATTCGCTGTCGGTGATGACCGACGGCGGCGTCGACCTCAGCAAGACGTTGGTCATTTTGGAAGAAGGCGCCGAAGCGACGCTGCTGGCCGAAACGGCGAGCACCGACCTTGAGGCGGGCGGTTTGCACTGCGGCTCAATCGAGTTGATCGTCGAAAAGAGTGCCCGACTGCGATACGTCAATCTGCAAAATTGGGGCAGCGGAGTCTGGCACTTTGCTCATCAGATGGGGCATGTCGCCGAAACGGCCAACTTGCAGTGGACGATCGGCGCCCTGGGCAGCCGGCTCGCCAAGGTGAACCAGCATGTCGCGCTCACCGGCAAAGACGCCGAGGCCCAAGTCAACGGCGTGATGTTCACCCAAGGAAAACAGCATCTTTGCTACAACACCCATCAGCATCACCAGGCGGAGTTCTGCTTTAGCGATTTGCTTTACAAAGCGGCGTTGCAAGACACGTCGCGAACCGTCTGGCGTGGAATGATCCAAGTCGACGAAGCAGCTCAGCGTACCAACGCCTACCAGCGCAACGACAATCTGATGCTTGCCACCACTGCGCGGGCCGACTCGATCCCCGGCTTAGAGATCGAAGCCGACGACGTTCGCTGCACACATGGCAGCACCTCGGGCCGGGTCGACGATCAGCAGCTTTTTTATGCCATGACACGCGGCTATACGCGTCAAGAAGCCGTGCGGATGATCGTCACCGGATTTTTCCAGCAGGTTTTTGACCGAATTACGATCGAAAGCGTTCGCGAAGCGCTCGGCGAAGCGATTGGCCAACGCGTGCGAGAGCTATAATTGCTTTTTTGGCTCGCGATTATCAGTTTAATCCGCGTCCCTCCGCGTCCTATTCGTCCAAGAACAAACATGCACGAATTTCAAGCTGTTGCAAAAACTTCGGAACTAGTCGATCCTAGTTCCATGTTGATCGAAGTCGATGACCGACTGTTGGTGCTAATTCACGCTGCGGGACACTTTTACGCGCTGGACGATGTTTGCACGCATGATGGTGGGCCGCTTAGTGATGGACCGATTGATGCTGAGGCCAAGACAATTGCTTGCCCTCGACATGGGGCGCAGTTTAACGTCGAAACAGGCTCGGCAGAAACTATGCCTGCCACCAAGGCGACCGTCGCCCACGAAGTCAAAGTCGAAGGCGATCAGATTTTTGTTCGTCTAAAAGAATAGATGGTTTTAAGAAAGAATAGGACGCGGAGGAACGCGGATTAATCTGATTTGCTCGGGTTTCATCTGCGTAAATCTGTTTAATCCGCGTTCCTCCGCGTTCCATTCTTTTGCCGATAAACAAAGCAGGAGACACCTATCATGGCTATCGCCGAAGACACCGTTCGTGAAGCACTCAAACAAGTGATCGACCCCGAGCTGTTTGTAAATATCGTAGACTTGGGCCTGATCTACGGCATTAAGGTCGAAGAAACTGACGAAGGCAAGTCGGACGTTACCGTCGCGATGACGATGACCAGCCCTGCCTGCCCCGCGGCCCCGCAGCTATTGGGCCAATCGAAAGAATTCATCAGCAAGCTCGATGATGTAGGCGAAGTCGATATTCAATTGGTGCTGGCCCCGCCATGGACGCCCGACCGCAGGACCGAAGACGCACGCGACCAGTTGGGGATTTTTTGATTACGGCGTTCCGCTACACGCCACTCGCCACCTATCACTAAACTGTTCCCCCCATGCACATTTTTCTTTACGAGTGGGTCACGGGCGGCGGGCTGGTCGAGGAGCCGGGGCCGCTGCCAGCTTTGATGTTGGCCGAAGGGGCAGCGATGGTGACTGCTTTGGCGGCCGACTTTGTGGCGATCGACGGCACTCGTGTGACTTTGCTGCGTGACATACGGCTCGACGACTTGGTGCTGCCTGGATGCGAGGTCATTGAAATCCACTCATCGAGCCATCGCCTGGACGAAATCGAGCGTCTGGCTGCCGAAGCCGACCACATGTTGGCCATCGCTCCCGAGTTTGATAACATTCTGCGGCAGACCTTGCGTCATGCCACACAGGCAGGGGCGCGGTTACTGGCGGCTTCCGACGAATTTGTTGTGCTGACAGCCGACAAACATCAAACGGCTTTGCAGCTTGCCACAGCCGGTGTGCCTGTGCCCGAAGCTGTCACTCTGCCAGCTGACGAAGAAAAGCTGCCGACCGATTTTTGTTATCCGGCTGTTTTAAAACCAATTTGCGGAGCGGGTTCGCAACACACGTTGCTCGTCGCTGGCCCGCAAGACGAGCCACCCCCCTACCCTTGGCCGCGAAGACTAGAACGTTTTTACCCGGGCATTGCTGCCAGTGTGGCGATGCTATGCGGGCCGACTCATCGCACGCCGCTGCCTGCTTGTCGTCAACACCTTAGCTCGGACGGGCGATTTTCGTATCAAGGTGGTTCGCTCATTCATGAGACCGAACTAGCCCATCGCGCCACGGTCTTGGCCGATCGCGCGTTGGAGGCTTTACCGCCAGCACTCGGCTACGTGGGCGTCGACTTAGTGCTTGGCAAAGCTGCAGATGGCTCGGAGGATGTTGTGATCGAAGTGAATCCGCGACTCACAACTTCTTACATCGGCCTGCGCGCGGCGACAGATGAGAATCTCGCCGCCGCGCTGATTGAAAACGCCGCCGGGCGCGCGTCGAGCACACGTTTCCATACCGATCGGCTCGAATTTTCCGCTGACGGCATGATTCGATCCTCGGGTAGATGTTTATGAGCTGTCTTGGATTAGACATCGGCGGGGCGAATATAAAAATTGCAGATGGTCAGGGTTACGCCCAATCGCAGCCATTTCCGCTTTGGAAGCAACCTCATCAACTGGCGGCTTCGTTAGCCGATTTGTTGGCACAAGCTCCAAATGCCACGTCAATTGCCGTGACCATGACTGGCGAGTTGGCCGATTGCTATGCTACGAAAGCCGAAGGGGTAGCCGAGATCCTAGACGCTGTCGAAGTGGCTGCCCAAGGACAAAAAATCGGCGTTTATCTTTGCGACGGACAGATCGTTGACGCCGATACTGCGCGGACTGAGGCACTGCTCGCCGCAGCGAGTAATTGGCATGTATTGGCGGCGTTTGCGGGGCGATATTGTGCAAGTCAAAACGGCCTGTTGATCGATATTGGGTCGACGACATGCGATCTGATTCCACTCGATCAGTCTGGCCCCTGCACACTTGGCAAGACCGACCCCGAGCGACTTGCCGCCGGCGAGCTGGTTTACACGGGGGTCGAGCGCAGCCCCGTTTGCGCGGTTGTCCGTCAACTTCCCTGGCTTGGCCAGCCGTGCCCTGTCGCCCAAGAGTTTTTTGCGACGACACACGATGCTTACTTGCTATTGAACGAAATGACAGCGGATACCGAGTGCTACGACACAGCCGATGGCCGACCTCACACCCAAGAAAATGCCCATGCAAGGTTG
>JAJDEE010000122.1 GCA_029259975.1 Planctomycetota bacterium | reverse complement strand
GGCTGACCAAGCTCGCCCAATAGCAGGTCACCGCCAGAAATTTGCCGACTGCTAAACGTGCCCGCATAGACGATGATCGTCTGCAGTCGCTCAAAATAATACGGCTTCTCAAATCCCAACGTTGCCAGCGCCGCCTGCCCGGCAATCGTCACGCGCATCTCGTCGGTGACTTCAAGCCCGCCGCCGCCGGCCCACTGCTTTTCGTGGAACAATAGGCAAACCACCCGCTGCACCTTCGCTTGCTGCTTAGCCATCAGGTGCCGATACTGCCAGACGTTCGCGCGCAGCCAATCTTCCCAGGTACTTGGTCTACGCTCGGCCAGCCAGCGATTGCGTCGTCGGTTGCGGAAGAAGTTGAAGAACATAATGTTTGTGGTTGGGGCTGAAAAGCCTCACGCAAAGGCGCGAAGACGCAAAGAAAGAATCCTGCTTCCGCACGCTTTGCGTCTTCGCGCCTTTGCGTGAAAAATATTTGACAGGATTTACAGGATAGGCAGGATCATGTTTTTACATTCATCCTGTTAATCTTGTAAATCCTGTCAATACACTTATTCGGATGTACCATCAGTTTATCTCGATTCATCGGAGGCTAAACTCTTATCCCGTACGCCCGGCCGAATCAACATTAAAAAACAGGCCGCCGAGATACCTGCTGAGCCGAACAACATCGCCATCACCATGATCTGATACCGAGCAGCAATGAGTGGATCAACGTCGGCAAGAATCTGCCCCGTCATCATCCCCGGCAGCGACACAAGCCCTACAGCAAACAGCGAATTGGTAATTGGAATCAGCGCAGCTCGCAAGGCGATGCCACGTGCGGTTTCGTAAGAGTCGGCCCTGGGCAACTCCGCATAGAATCGCTCGCCTGCTAGGCTGATGGCAGTCATCGATTGGGCAAAAATCATCCCCGCCAGCGGAATGACCTTGCTAGGGCTAAACCACGGCTGCGTGTCGAGTACCGCTTGCGTCACTAGCAGCAGTGTCAGTACACCACTCAAGGCGATCGAACCCAAAGCTTTCAGGTAATGCCGGTCGCCTTGGCCATGCAATGGTCGCAAAGCGATCCAGCTGGCGAGTGTCAGCATCACCGCTAGCACTCCGCCAACAATCCAGGGCTGCTCGGTCGTAAAAATAAAGGTCAGCACATAACCGACCAGCAGCAACTGCAGCAGCATCCGCCCCATCGCATACAGGGCCGTCCCCGCACCAAGCGACCAGCGATACAACACGCCCACAACTACCGCGACAGGCACGAAAGTGAGCGCCAACCGCGCCAACGGAATCAACTCGACAGGCTTGCTCATGAGGGCGGCTCTCGATTAGTCTTAATGACCGAATGGGAAACCTGATTATCACGCGCAAGCATCTCGACGCAAAGGGGCTAAGAAAAATCATGCTAGAAGTTAACGAGTATTTCGACGGAAAAGTGAAATCGCATGAATAATTATTTTACCGCAGAGGACGCAGAGTAACGCAGAGGGACAGTGAACAGAGGAGGAACTTCATAACAAATTTCCTCTGCGATCCTCTGCGTCCTCAGCGGTGATTTCTTTCGTCTTTTCATTGGGCGAATAGAGGCAATTTCCTTCTTCCAATCGACAAAAAAAGAGCCAGCCGCAGACTCGCAAGTCCGCGACTGGCTCGGGGGGCATTCGAACCTACTCGTTTTAGGCGATTAGTGGTGACCGCCGTGATGTCCACCGACGTGGCGATCGTAGTGGCCATCCTGGTGATAATCGTAGTGGCCGCGCTGATAGTCGAAATGGTTTCCATGGCGAACAAATCCACCGGGGTGGTAATCGTAGTGGCTCGTGTCGTGCCAATCGTAGTGCGCTCGAGATTGGCGCTGAGGATAGTAGGTCCGCGCCGTTCGATAGCTTACCTGGTTGCGGTAGCCGTGCGGATTGCCAATATCGATATGTGCTAGCCTACCGCCAAAGTGCAAACCAAAGCCGCCAAAGCCGTGTGCTGCTTCTGCAGTGTTCGTATCGAATCCAACAAACGCCAGCGCTGCCAGTGCAGCAATGCTCAGTGTGATTTTGTTCATAATCGCGCTCCTTTTTCATAGTGACCGAGGCGAGTGGGTCAAAGGTTCGCCTCGCTGACTAAGAGAATGCAAGAGCTGTGCCAAACTTGTAAAAGCTATAGAAAACCTTTAATTCCAGCGTTTCCGCACAATCCTCGGCTAGAGAGCGGCGTTTAGCTGTGATAGCTTCGATCACACAAAAATCAGATTGATTACAGCTGTTGTGCGTCTGTTATTCGGCTTGCCCTGCTTGGGCCACCAGTTGCCGCACTCGTTGCGCAGTGCGTAGGACGTCGAGCTGATAAAGCTCGCCGTTTTGGCGGCTGTATCGCATGAGGTTGATGCGTTCGTTTTTCAGCAGCCGCAACTGCTGCTCGGTCGCTTGGAGTGCGAGACGATCGTTTTCGGCGGCAGTGCGGACGGGCGAGTAACGGCCCACTTGCAAGAACGGGCGATAGTCGCGCAGGCGACGTCGGAGAACGTGGATCTCCGACTCGTTGAGTCGCACTTCGTTGTCGAGCAACTGGCGCTGCCGCGGCAACTCGACAAAGCGGTACTGCTGCCATCGCAAACGAGCTAGCTGGTAGGCATGATGCGCTTTGACTAGCTCGGGCGTAATTACGATCGGCGCTGCGACCACAGCCCCTACGACGTCTTCGGTTTTTGCTGCTTCTTCGGTAGCCATTACGCTAGCGTAAGGAAAAGCCAATAGAGTGGCCAACAAACCGGTGGTAAGCAGCAAAGTACGCATGACAAAAAGTTCCGGGGGCCTAGCGAAAAGGGTCAGAAAAGAAGCCTCTAGCTTCCAGCCTAATCACGACGTCAGCGGATATCCACAGATCCCGGGCAAAGACACGACGATCCACAGCCTGAATAATCGCTACGAACCGACTTAGGCCGAGGGGCCGAGAACAACGAGATTGTTGCGGTGGATGACTACCTCGTAAGACCGATGGTCGAGTAACTCGGCGATTTGCTCTTTCGCCTGACCGGCGATTGTCAGCATCTCGATGGCGGAATAGTTGATCAGCCCGCGGGCAAACTCGCGGCCTGCCTCGTCGCAAAGCGCGACGACATCGCCCTTGGCGAAATCTCCCTCGACGCGGGCAACGCCGACCGCCAACAGGCTTCGTCCCTGGGTTTCAATTGCTGCGCAGGCCCCCGCGTCGAGCGTCAACTTGCCTGCGGCATTTGCACTCCAACCAATCCAACGTTTTCGGGGAGCAACCGCTGGTCCTTCGGCAAGAAAGAGCGTACCGATGTCGTCGCCGGCAAGAATTTGGTCGAGTACCTTGTCGCAATGCCCGTTAGCGATCACCACATTCTCGCCCGCCGAAGTGACGATCTGCACTGCCTGTAGCTTCGTGGACATCCCGCCCTTGCTCAGCTGCTTGCCGTCGCGCGCGCCGTCGCGTACATGCTGCTGCCGTGCGTCCGTCAAATCGGTGACGACCGACAACACTTGCGAATTGGAATCGTCAGGATCGCCGTCGTATAGCCCGTCGATATCGGAGAG
>JAJDEE010000121.1 GCA_029259975.1 Planctomycetota bacterium | reverse complement strand
GCGAATTGACGACGACGCAGTCGGTTGGCTGTGTAGAAGCAGAGTTCAAACCGTGGCCCCCGGGTCATGGCCTGGACGAGAGCAGGCATCAATGCTTGATTTGATCCATGGAGGAGTATCTTGTGCATATAGGACAGAAAGACTCCCGCACCGTGGGCAACGAATGGACTTCCATGGTGCGAACCATTTGGTTGAACAGGTCGAACAGGCACAGTAGGTCCATTCGATGGTTCTCCGACTTGGCGTCTGCTGATTCATCTCTCGGCCTCCTCGGCAGAACAGGTATTTCCCCAAACCTTTATCGTATATACAAGGTTCGACGGCGCAACCGTCGCAAAGGCCATACAAATGCAACGATGCCTTGTTGACTGGAGAGGCTATCTGCCTTCGACAAAATCCCGCTAAGGGTGAATGCGGGAATATGAAGGGCAATAGTGAAGTCGTTAGCTGAAGAGTTGCACGTTGTTCGCGAGACGATGCCGTACTTCATCGAGAGCTTCTTGAAGAGCTTGCTCGATGTCGAGGTAGTCACCGCTTTTGTTGGCGGAGACAGAAACTTTCCACCCGTTTTCGGTCAAGAATACTTGTCGAGTGTTGCGTGAACGGCGTTTTTGTTTGCCCCGGCGCTGCCTAACAGCACTTGCGGTCTGCTCAAGCGTTAGCTTGCCAGCACCCGCTTTCTTGGCGAGTTCGCGCCGAGCAGGATTGCCATCGAGTTTCGACAACTCATAAGCAGCTCTGGTCGCTATCTCGCCTGAATCAACCTTGGCCAGAATATCATCGGGTAACTTGAGCAAGGCGAGCCCTCGACTCACTTTTGAGGCTGGCACGCGAAGCGCCTTGGCCACTTGTTTTCCGGTCCATCCGTTGAGTTCCATAAGTAAGCAAAATGCTTTGGCCTCTTCGACCGGCTTAAGGTCTTCACGCAGGCAGTTTTCAATCAATTGTTGTTCCAAGACTTCAGATTTTGCTAGCTCGCCATCGTGGAAGTAGCAGTCGATGGTTTTGAGTCCGGCTCTCTTGGTCGCTCGGTAACGCCGTTCACCAGCAATGATCACCCACTTCTGAAGCTGTTCGGACCAACGGACTCGAATAGCACTCAGTTGCCCCTTATCGTGAATACTTTGAGCTAATCGCTCGATGGCGTCTTCAGAAAATTCAAGACGTGGCTGTCCAGGATCGGGCACGACTTGCTCAATATCAACCCGCCCGATATTGCGAAGCGGCCTCCGCCCAGTATCCTTCGCTGAGGCAACCGGGCTAAGCCTCGGCTGAACATTGTCAGTACGAACGCCCATCGACTCGGCCTGATTACCGCTCATGCTGGCAAGAGTTTTGCGAGTCGAAGCCATCTTAGGCAACCCTCCGTTTTCCTACGTGCTCGGCAATTCGTTCAAGAATCTCCTTGGCAAGCTGCTGAGTCATTTTTGCCGCACGTGAGCGCGGTGCATGATGCGTCACGGGCATTCTCGCAGTTAAAGCGACCTTGAACGCCGCCGCCTCGGGGATGAGCGTATCAAGCACCATCTTCTGATAAAGCTTACGCAGTTCCCGTTCGTAGGAGCGATGGACGAGAAGCCGTCGGTCGTAGCGAGAGATCAAGTGTCCCAATCTCCGCAATCCGGGATTCAACTCCCGAACGTTTTCAACCGCTTGGTGAACTGTCCTCAATCCTTGCGTGCCGAAATCCTCGGGCGGCACGGGAATCACCACGTAGTCGGCGGCGATCATTGCATTCCAACTGCACAGATAGAGATTTGGCGGACAGTCGATAAGCACGACATCGAATCCCGACAACTCTTCGAGCAGATTCTGCACGGCGAATTGCTTGAGGCCCGTAGTTTCTGGCATCGGAAAATTGTGCCGGGCCAGGTGCTGGTTCGCCGGGACAATTTGAATCAACTCATCAAGTGTTGGCTTGGGAAGTTGCTGGTAGTCGAGAAAGTAGGTTTCATCGTCAAACAAGGCTGCGATGGTTTCGCTCGCTGGAAGTGATTCCACGAGTGCCGAACCCAAGAATCCTTGGGAGAGCGATCCCTGGGGATCGGCATCGACAAGCAGCACTCGCATTCCTTCCTGGGCAAATGCTCCAGCCAAATGAAAGCAAGTCGAGCTTTTGCCGCAGCCTCCCTTCTGGTTGATTAGACAGATTGTTACCGGTTGTCGCATTAAAATTGCTTTCCTATTTGAGAATTGCCACTGGCAATTCCTGTTAACTGCCGAGCATCGTTGACGATACGCTGACACAAGGGGTTGAAGGTCGTCAAGGAAAACCTGCCAGTGATTCGAACACAATTTTTCAGCTTTCGCCTCTGCCGGCGTACTGTTACGTCAGTTCAAGTAGATTAAAGCAGTCAGGGAGCGAATGGCGCAAGAAGAAACCTCCAAAAGAACCCGCGTGCGGGCAGGCCATCACGGCGTAGGGCAACTTACACTCGTTGAACATGCCTTGTGCCCGCTTGATGCCAAGACGGCTCTCGCGGGAACTCGCCACGATAGCGACTATTTCTATACCGATGCCAGCAGGCACCGACGGCGGGCACGAGTCCGAATCGATTCACCAGCCGGTCTCTCCGCGAATGACGAATTCTTTCTCTGGGGCTTGTTAGCGCTAACGCTTGCCCAACCCGATGCAACCGGTGACTTCTACGCCACGCCTCATTTCTGCCTTCGACAACTCGGCTGCCTCGCCACCGGTTCCAAAGGAGGGAAAAACTACGACCAATTCCGGCAGGCAATCAGTCGGTTATCCGCCGTTCGTTATCAGAATGACCAATTTTATGACCCAATTCGTAAGGAACACCGCGCGGTCAGTTTTTGATTTCTCAGCTACAGTTTG
>JAJDEE010000013.1 GCA_029259975.1 Planctomycetota bacterium | reverse complement strand
CGATCAGGATTTTGATGCTGACGGCGCCGACTTTTTGACGTGGCAACGCGGCTTTGGGGTGACCTCCTTGGCCAGCATTTCTAATGGCGATGGCAACCATAGCGGCACCGTGACTGGCGCCGATCTCGCGATCTGGAGCAGCCAATTTGGCATCGCACTCCCCAGCGGCTCACAAGCCGTGCCCGAGCCGACCTCCTGGACGCTTTTTTTATTCGCAGCTGCTAGCGGCATGCTTCTGAAAGGGTGGCGATAATCTGGCGCGTGGCCTCAAGTCGCCTCTGCACAGCCGTTAATTTCTTACTCAATCCGCCTTGCTGTCTGTCGAATGCCGTTTTGAAATAGCTCGAGCGATTGACATTTTCCTTGGTTATCCACATTGAAAGTGACCTCGGCTTCGACGACTTTGAGGAACCACTCGGTTTCGGAACGTGCGTAGACTTGCAGGGCAGATTGGCCGGTGAGTTGGACGAAAAGCTGCTTGTCTTTTGTGGTGACGGTCAGGATGAGATTGGGGGTGAATTGGTACTTGCCGACGTAGCGCTGCATCACTTTCGAGGAGACTTTGATCGATTTCTCGAAGCCGCGCGGCTCGACGTCTGCGCCGACGAGACTTAGGAGGATGTCTTGGGCGAGTTGGTCCACTTCGCCGATGGCTGTGTTGGTGAGCAGGACGACGGCCGCATCAAGTTCGCGGCTAATGAGTATCATCGAATGGTAACCGCCTGTTTGGCCATTATGCCAGCGGGTGCTGCCGTCGCGGGCGATGTGCCAGGCAAGGCCCATCGCAAAATCGCCTGTGGCGAGCGGTTTTTGATGGACTTGCCAGGCAAGCTCGATTGCTTTGCCGAGTTCATTCTTTCGCGGTGCCAGGTGCGATTTCGCCAGGAGCAGCATATCGCGCGCTGTGCTGCGAATGGCACCAGCACCTGCAAGAGTTGGTAGGTCCCAGTTGGTTGATAGCTTGCCATCGGCAGTGTGTGGCAGGGCCAAACGTGACCGTTGCTTTTTGCTTAGCGTGATGCTGGTGCTACTCATTCCGAATGGTTTGGTGATGCGATCGCGTAACAGTTGCTCATAGGGCTGTTCTGTCTGGAGGGCGAGCAAGTGACCTAACAGACCCATGCCGAGGTTGGAATACACGCTTTTTTCTCCCGGTGCCCGAGCGAGTTGGTGGCGGTTAAGAAAGCCATGCAACTGCTCGACCGTGTAATCGGCATATGGATTGTTCCAATCGGCGGGCGTGAATTGGTCAGGGAGGCGTGGCAGGCCAGAGGTGTGAGTTGCCAAATGCCTCAGAGTGATTGGCAGCTTTTCATGCTGTGGCATTTTTACGCCATCGGGCAGTAGCTCTGTTGCCGGTAGGTCGAGCTGGACGCGGCCCTGGGTGACGGCATCGGCTAGCAGTAGCCCAGTAAAAACTTTGGACATCGAGCCGATTTCGTAGACGGTATTGCCGTCAGGCCGGCGAGGGTCTTTCTCGCTGAGCCTGCCATAGCCGATCGTTGTCGCCTTGCCATTGTGGAGTACGCCGACGGTGAGACCCATTATGGTTTCGTTGTCGAGGTAGGACTTTACGAGTGGGTCGATGCGAGCTTGGAGAGCGCTTTTGGCTAGGACTGATTGCGAACTTGTGAAAATTAGCAAAGGCACTACAAACAGCAACAAGGTTCTGAGTGAGAATGCAGGCATGACAAGGTAACCTCATAGGCAGGTGGTTGTAATTGAAAACGAACTAAGGATTTACCACAGAGGTCGCAGAGGATCGCAGAGAGATCAACCCCCCAACTTTTCCTCGGTGCTACTCTGCGACCTCTGTGGTAATCCTTCGTTTGTTCTGAATTCATGCTAGGTATTCGCTGCTGGTTCGCCGTTATTGGGTTCGTTGAGTTCTTTTTGCAACGACAGGAGTTCTTCGTATAGCGGGACGAACTGCTTGGTGACGGCCCTTTGGTTGAGGGCGTAGATGCCCCAGTAAAGTAGCAGCACCGTAATGAAATAGACGACCGTGTCTAGCAGCGACTGTGAAAGACCCGCAAACACGAGATTCACCCCGACAAACAATGGGGCGAGGTACCAAGACGCAATCGTTCTCAATAACTCGATCTGATTTTGGACTCGCTCAATTTCCATTCGACAGTACTCTAGGACAGAAAGATCCAGTCGCGATTCTCCATGTACTTTTCGACCACGTTGCAATTTGTAGATGACGAAGCTAGCGCCACACACGCAAATGAACGCACCTGTTTTGGCCATCCAGCTACTGAAGGTGAAGAAGTCTTTGCCGAACATGATGATGACAAAGATGGCCGCGGCAATTTCGAAAAAATCGCGCCGGAAGATTTTCGATTTGAATTTTTCAGTCCGGCGGCAGGTGCGAAGTAGCACATCGGCGTCGACGAGCGGTTGGGCCGCCGATTCGTTGGAGTCTTGCCATTGTTGTTGCAGGTCGTCGAATGTCATGAATCGGCCCCCTGATCACAATGGGTTTTTTGGAATTTTTTCTTGAGCCGATGCAACCGTACGCGATAGGCGCCCTCGGTAAGGCCAGTAATCTCTGCGGCCTCGACGTTTGTTAGCCCGTCGAGATGGACCAGCAGGACGGCCCGATCGACTTTGGAAAGCGATTGGAGGAACTCGTCAAGGATTTTTGTTTCTTGTTGCGGTGAATTTTGCTGAACGGTTAGCTGCGAGACATCGGCCGTTTCTTGTGGTAGGCGGCGATGTCGATTCTTGGCGGAACGATCCCAGGCGAGTGCTGTGTTTAGGGCGACGCGATAGGCCCAGGTGTCTATGTGCGATTGTTCAGAAAACTTCGGCAAGCTTTTCCACTCTTGCAGTAGGATCTCTTGCAGCAGATCGTCACGATCGGCGTCGCGGGCGTAGGCGCGCGCAATACCGAACCAGCGCGGGTTGTTGCGTTCCAGCAACTCCAGGAAGGCAGAATCGGTAGCTTTTTGATCCATGCGAACGAAGTCGCCTTACTGGGAAAGTGGGTGAGTTTCTGGTGTTCTGTAGACGTTAGTTGCGCGGGACGGCGGTTTGTTACGGATGTAAATACAAAATGCCGAACCGCACCCGTGAGAAAGCGTTCCTGCCGAGCTAAGCCCCTGCAGGAACGCTTCCTCACGGGCGCGGTTCGGAGAAAGATGAAGTCGCCTACCCACGAAAAAACCCTCCAGCCGCATAACGGCTGGAGGGTTTTGCTTGAACGTCGGTTGTCTGGCCAAAAGCCTTAGACCATGTCTTTCAGTCCCTTGAGTGGCAGAATCTTGACCACGTTTCGGGCCGGCTTGGCTTTGAAGATGCAATCTTCTTTGGTGAAAGGGTTGACGCCCTTGCGCGCCTTGGTGGCAGGCTTGCGGACACACTTGACTTTCATCAAGCCGGGGATGTTGAAAGTGCCGGGGCCACTTTTCTTGAGGTTCTTGCCGATCAGCGTGCCCAAACTTTCAAGTAGGCCAGCCACTTCTTTTTTGGTGAAACCGCTCGACTCGGAAAGCGAGGTGAGAATCTCGGACTTGGTCATAGGCTTCTTTGCAGCAGCCGCTTTTTTCTTCGCCATCTTAAATCCTTTTCTTAGGTGTTAGTGATACAGCTAAAATGTTTGGGTACACAGCTTGAGTGAATAACGGCACAGGTAGCAAATTTTCGTTATTTGCGTTGCCAACCAATGGCACACCCATTGGTTGAATCCAAGAGCCATACGTCGCGGCCTAGTTCTCTCTAAGTCGTATAGAGAACGTATTGTCCTCAGCTTGCCCGCGTTGGCAAGTCCGAAATGGGCAGAAAACGCCGAGAAATCGGCTATTTTTGGTAGTTTTCGCCACTAAAGGCACCGGTTGCGGCGGTTTAGTGCTGAGAAAGCCAAGAATGTGAGCCATAAGGTAGCAGAGGTGGGCTCTGGCACGAATTCGGTTTGCAAGCCTGCTGGGCCGGTGAACTCCTGTTGCCAAACAAGAAAGTCAGCGCCGTCGGTGTCGGAGTCTCCGTCAGCATCGCCGCCGTTGCCCGAGCCGAAGGCTGTCTGCCAATCACCCAGATCGTCGCCGTCAACGTCGTTATCTCCGTCGAAGTCAGCGTTGAAGCCGCCGGGTAGATCGTAGTCAATCGTGAGGACGGGTGGATTGGCGGATTCACGAGAGTCGAAACGTTTGGCCGTTTGCGCGAACGATTCGTTGCCTAAGACGATCCAACCGAAATTGGCATTCGCTGTGCCGAGCATGTCTTGGACATCGTCGGCCAGTTGTTGTGAACTCCAAGCGTAGGAGCCGGGAGTGCTTACGCTCTGCGAGGCACTTACCACACTGGAGAAATCGCCACCGACAGTTGTCCAGGCGGTTGCAGGTGTAAAGCTATGCGTCCATGTAGCATCTCCGGTCTGGGCAGCGCCACCAGCTCCTCCACCGCCAAACCCACCGTCAGCAATCGAGCCTGCCTCTCCCCAATCGGTTTCTACACGTTGGAGTTGGATTGCATCTGCTAATGAATTGGCAGCCCTTGAAACATTCAAAGTTAATGTGGCGGATGTGATCGAGGCCGAAGAAGGGATTTCGGCTGCTATGTCGAACATGATCAAGCCTCGGCGGATATCACCATTGCCTGTTCTGCCTGCGAAGAATCCTGGCCCTGTGCCGTTACTGAGGAGGCCATTGGCGTCTTCGTAGAGTGTGTTGTCTTTGGCGGCGCTCAGATTGGCGGTGATGGCATTCGCGTTGCCGCAGGAGAATAGCAGTGCCAAGAGTGTTGCAGTCGTTACGACGGCGGTTGGTTTGATCATATTTCTTGCAGCTTTCTCTTTGGGCCTTGAATGATGCTAGAAAGGCGGCCTGCGAAAGGAGATAGATTTCAGGAGGTCAGGAATGTGTATTCTCGCCGGATGTTGCGTTAATTGCAAATCAGGAGTGTATGCTATCACGCACTGCAGAAAATGGCATTTTTTGACGGCGGCGAGGCGTAGCTCGCCGGCTACTGGTGAGAGTGCTTTACGCGATGCCTTGGGCGACTTCGTGCGATTGGGCAGAGAGGACGAAGATTTTTCCGTCGCCAATGCGACCGGTACGAGCGATGTCGACCAGCTTGTTGACGATTTCGTCGGCGCGCGAGTCGTCGACCCAGGCGGTGATTTGTACTTTTGGTAGAAAAGCGAGCGCGTATTCGCTGTCGGTGTACTGGTCGAGGTAGCTTTTCTGTCGGCCCATGCCTTTGACTTCGCAGACTTCGACAGCCTCGAGCGGTGCGCGGCGTAGGCCTTCCAGTATTTTCTCGGCCAGAAATGGCTTAACGATTGCGACGACTTGTTTCATGAGAACCACTCGTCGTTAGCTAAAAAAGTTTTCGCCGAAGAGGTCGAGTTCGGGGCAGGTTTCGACTTCGATGTCGCCGTGAATGGTCGTCTTGCAGGCGAGGCGCATCGTCTCTTCGTTGCCGATAAAAGCGAGGCTCGGAATGGGGTCGGGCACAGGGACGTATTTCTTTGCTTTCTCGGCCATGGTCAGCTTGTTGGTGTTTTCCATGCCGCTAGTGATATTCACGCGGCAAGTGCCGCATAGACCGAAACCGTGACAGTTGAGGACTCCAGAAACCGAGTGTACGAACTCGTCGATGCCCTCGCTGACGCCGCTGAGGGCGCAGTTGACATTGACGCCTGCTTTGATCGCTTCGGTGCGAAGATTTGAGCCTACGGGGACTTCGATCTCTTTTTTCTCTTTGACAAACTTAATGACCGGCATTGCGGGGTACTACCTCTGTGAAAGGGGCCTCGGGAATGAGCTGGGGCTGCTCGCAGCCACGGCGCGCGACTACCATCACGGGCTGCTAACGAGTAGGATAATTTACCGCGCCAGTCGGCGTGAGGAAAGTGGACTCACCCAGTTGAAATGACGGAAAAAGTAGGATGGCCAAGCAATATTCGAAGCATCAGCAGAAGATCATCAAGAATTACTACGATAACCGCGAGGCGATCTCGCTACAGCGGCTGAGCGAGTTGGTCACCGACCTTTATCTGGCCGAGGGCAAGGCCCGCGAGACGAAGTGGAAGCAAGCCATTGGGGCATTGGAAAAGCTGGGACTCAAACCAGATCGAATCGCCAAGCTGCGCAAGCAGGACAATCCGGCGTTGTTGGCCAAAGTGGTCGAAGAAATGATGGGAAAGGAATGAAACAATACCTCAAGCTGCTCCAGCGAGTTTTGCAAGACGGTGTCGCTAAGTCGGACCGTACGGGTACGGGTACGCGTAGCGTGTTTGGGCATCAGATGCGTTTTGATTTGTCGGCAGGTTTTCCGTTGCTGACCACGAAAAAATTGCACCTGAGGTCGATCGCCTATGAGTTGCTGTGGTTTCTGCGCGGCGAGACGAATATCGCGTTTCTCAAAGAAAACAAAGTGTCGATCTGGGACGAGTGGGCAGACGCCGAAGGTGAGCTGGGGCCTGTGTACGGCAAGCAGTGGCGTTCGTGGGCTACGACGGACGGCGGTGCGATCGATCAGATCTCTGAGGTAATCGAAGCAATTCGGACCAATCCCGACTCGCGGCGACTGGTGGTCAGCGCGTGGAATGTAGCCGACGTGGCAC
Source organism: Planctomycetota bacterium (assembly GCA_029259975.1). Lineage (GTDB taxonomy): Bacteria > Planctomycetota > Planctomycetia > Pirellulales > Lacipirellulaceae > Bythopirellula. Next base: position 1,751 of record JAJDEE010000013.1, on the reverse strand, counting down.
AGATGGCGTTGCCTCCGTGCCATTTATTGTTTCAGTTTTACGTGGCCGAAGGTCGGCTCTCTTGTCAGCTGTATCAACGCAGCGCTGACATTTTTCTGGGGGTGCCCTTTAATATCGCCTCGTATGCGCTGCTAACGATGATGGTCGCGCAGGTGACGAAGCTCAAGCCGGGCGATTTTGTGCATACGCTGGGCGACGCGCATCTCTACGACAATCACCTGGAGCAAGCCGCGTTGCAATTGGAACGCGAGCCACGAGCGTTGCCCACGATGCGAATCAACGAGGACGTGACGAGCATTTTTGATTTTACTTTCGGCGATTTTTGTCTGGAAAATTACGCCCCGCATCCACATATCTCAGCGCCGGTGGCGGTATGAAACTCTCTCTCCTGGTAGCTGTCTCCGAAAACAACGTCATCGGACGCGATGGCGACTTGCCCTGGCATCTGTCGGCCGATCTGCGTCGTTTCAAGCGGGTGACGATGGGGCATGTAATGCTGATGGGCCGGAAAACGTGGGAGTCGATCGGCCGTCCGCTGCCGGGACGCACGTCAATCGTCATTTCTCGCCAAACAGACTACGACACTGGGTTCGACGCGGTGCCGGTTGCGACGAATCTTGACGAGGCGTTGGCACAGGCCCGTCGAGTTGCGCGCGAAAACACCGAGGTGTTTATTATCGGCGGGGCACGGATTTATGACATGATGTTCCCTCGCGTCGAGCGGCTACTGCTGACACGCGTACATGCAGAAGTTGCAGGTGATGTTTTTTTCCCAGCTGTATCTTGGGACGAGTGGCGACTGGTTGAAGAAGAGTCACACCTCGCCGACGAAAAAAACGACTTTGCACACACCTACCAAGTTTTCGAGCGAGTAAGATGATGGCATTCGCTAACTCCAAACAAAAACGCTGCAAGTGGTGTCTGTCAGGCAACGAGTTGTACGTGGCGTATCACGACAACGAGTGGGGCGTGCCGGTCCATGACGATCAAAAACAATTTGAGTTTCTTACACTCGAAAGCGCGCAGGCAGGCTTGAGCTGGTCGACGGTGCTCAACAAACGCGAAGGCTACCGCAAGGCCTTTGCCGGTTTCGATCCGCTGAAAGTGGCGAGATATTCCGAGAAGAAGATCGCCAAACTGCTGGAGAACCCCGGCATCATTCGCAATAAACTCAAAGTTCGTGCCGCCGTGACGAATGCACAGCTTTTCTTGGCCGTGCAAGACGAGTTCGGCAGCTTTGACGACTACATTTGGCAGTTCGTCGATGGGCAACCGATCCAAAACAAGTGGCGAACATTAAAACAAATACCAGCAACGACTGCAGAGTCGGACGCCTTGAGCAAAGATCTCAAGCGTCGCGGTTTTAAGTTCGTCGGCAGCACGATCATCTATGCCCACATGCAGGCGGTGGGGATGGTGAACGATCACACGGTGGGGTGCTATCGGCATCAAGCGTGTGCGAAGCTGCGATAAATCTCTGGGGCCATTTTCTTCCCCACACCGCATCAGCGGTGTACTATCCAGTGATTTTAACGGACCGTCTCCCTAATGTCAGATTCCGGTGGCACTCTTTTCTCGCACGTTTTGGCGTTTGGCGAGTTTTGACCTTTTTGCGCTAGCGACCCAAAACGCGTTTTTGTTCGCAAAAGTCGCCCAACTTTGCCTGGGGGCAAAAACAGCAAGTCACTTACTGGCAGCACGTTGCGAATAATCAAGGGCTGCGCAGTTGCCTGGGTTTTGCGAATCTTGGG
>JAJDEE010000120.1 GCA_029259975.1 Planctomycetota bacterium | reverse complement strand
GTGTCGACTCCCGTCAAGATCGAGCCGGCTAGCTTGGCAGGTGCTGTGTTTGTCGACCGCAACGATAACGGCGTATTTGACTCAAATGAACGACCGATCGGTAACGTGATTGTTACGCTGCAGGGGACCGATTTCAATAACAATTTTGTGACCCGCACCGAAACGACCGCCGCTGATGGTTCGTACCTGTTTGAAGACCTCGATCCCGGCAATTACCGAGTTCTCGAATCGCACCCAGCACGTTTTCGAGATGGCAAAGACCATATCGGTTCACACGGTGGCAACCGGGGATCCGACCCTGGCCCTAACTTGATTCCCAATGGCTTGAGCACGCAGCAAGTGGACGACCTGTTCTTGGGCATTGAACTCTCAGGTGGCGACTTGGCGGTCAACTATGATTTCGGTGAATTGGCGGTAACCGTCAGCAAAATCGACTTCATCAGACGCTTCGACTGGTAGTGTCTGCGAGTTAATACCGCGTCGGTTCGTTTTCTAGGATACGCCCGCGTTCGCAGGGTAGTACGCGCCAACGATGTGCCCAAATGAAAATGACGAAACGACATTGATTTTCGTTGTTTTCGCCGATCGATGCGTTTCGCTAGATCGACTTTCTCGATGCCTGTGTGAATCTATTGACCTGGTAGTAACCCGTCAGCATGTCTCTGCGGCTTGCATTTTGGTGCTGAAAACAGTACAAAAGTGTAAAACCAAGCCGAAGATCAATGGCCGTGATAGACAAGTTCTGAGGGGAGACGATTGCCATGCAAATTTTGTTCAGACAAGATTGGGGCCCCATGCAAGATTTAGGTGTGAAGCTTGGTACCCCGCTTCTGGCAGCGAACGGTATGTTTTTGCTGATTGGCGGATTTGCCGCGATCATTGCCATTATCGTCGTTCTTGCCGTAATTTCGCGGTACGCTCGATTGTGGATCCAATCGGTGACGACCGGCGCTGGAATCAGCATCTTCGACCTGATACGGATGTCCCTTCGCAAGGTGAATCCGAATGTGATCTTGCGTAGCAAGATCATGGCGACGAAAGCCGGACTCGACGGCGATGAGGAACTAACGACCAAAGCGCTTGAAGCCCATTATCTGGCTGGTGGTAATGTGCCCTTGGTCATCCGTTCGTTGATCGCTGCTCGCAAGGCAAAAATTGTGACTCTTGGCTTCAAGCAAGCGACGGCCATCGACTTGGCGGGGCGTAATGTTCTGGAAGCGGTGCAGACAAGCGTTTATCCGCGCGTGATCGATTGTCCAGCGCGAGATTCCAAGCGAGCGACGCTTGACGCGGTAGCCAAAAACGGCATTCAGCTCAAAGTGCGGGCCAGAGTGACGGTGCGAGCGAATCTCGATCAATTGATCGGCGGTGCCACCGAAGAAACAATCGTCGCGCGGGTGGGCGAGGGCATCGTGAGCGCGATCGGCTCGGCTGATACCCATGCTCATGTGTTGGAAAACCCGGATACAATTACGAAGGCAGTGTTGTCGCGGAAACTGGACTCGCAGACTGCCTTTGAAATCGTCTCGATCGACATCGCCGATATCGACGTCGGCGACAACATCGGCGCACGACTGCAGGCGGATCAAGCCGAGGCCGATACCCGTGTGGCCCGCGCGCAGGCAGAAGGCCGGCGAGCGATGGCGGTTTCGGCAGAGCAGGAAGAATTTGCCAAAATCGAAGAAAACCGCAGTCATCTTGTCGAAGCCGAAGCCGAAGTGCCGCGGGCCATGGCCGAAGCATTTCGCTCAGGTAAGCTGGGGATTCTTGACTACTATAAGATGAAGAATGTACAGGCAGACACTGACATGCGAAGCTCGATTGCGAATGTGGGCGGTCGTGGCAATTGACGAATCGATGATGGTGCACGCAGTTTTTCTGAGAAACGGTTGTTCGAGATTTAGGCTAGGGTTATGACTCACCTTGCAATTCAGCCCCTGCTTGCTGCTGATGGTTGGCAAACCGCCATCGGGCTAATCATTTTTATCTTTTTTTCTGTTTTACAGTGGCTGGGCAATCGAGAAGAGGCCAAGCGCAAAAAGCAACCACGTCCCAAGCCTCAACAGCCTCGGCAGGGCGATCTGGACGGAGGCTTGCCGCAGCGACAAAATCAAGGTTTGGGAAATCAAGGCCCACCCAACCAGGAAGAGACGTTGCGCAGCGAAGTCGAGGAGTTCCTTCGCCGCGCACAAGGCAAGCCTCAGCCGGCGAAGCCTGAACAGATGTCGCCACCTAAGAAACTCTCCCAGCCTGCTGGCCATCACGATCGGCCTCGACCCCAGCGAAAAAGGCCTTCTGCACCAGCTACGTCGATAGCGAGCGCTGCTCGTCTCGACTCCAAGGGCAGTTCACTCCGTAACGAGGGAGTGGCCGAGCACGTTTCTAGACATATCAGCACGCGAGACATCGCAACACACACAGAAATGTTAGGCGCTGAGGTCGCCACTGCCGACGACCAGCTGAAATCGCGCCTTCACGAAAAATTCGACCATGCTGTGGGCCACCTCCAGCACCGCGAACAGCAGGTCGACACAGAGCGTAAAACCGACATGGCGGCAGAAGTCGCAGCGATGTTGCGTAGCCCCGAGGGCATGCGCCAGCTGATCATCGCAAACGAGATCCTGCGTAGACCCGAGTGGTGAGCGTGCTGCTCCCTGAGGCACGAGAGCCGGGGCTAGGAGGCTGGGCTGGGGGGCTGGGAAAGTTTGCGAGCAGTGTTTTCTCTGGCCTTGGACCTCTGGCCCCTCTAGTCGCCATAATCGGCCTTTTGACCTTGAAACTGCCTTTTTACCCAAAACATTAGTTTGACACACTTTTCGCAGCCTGATTATACTACAGCTACAGGAACTATCTCGTGTGCTGGTTGAGAGTTGGGGAAATAGCAGGGGCGTCAACGTTTGCTCTGGTGGCTCTAAACAGACGTTCTCCGAACAGCCAGCACAACTACGGGATAGGCGAGGAGCATCGGAAGCTCTCTACGGAATCCAACCCGTCGCGTTAGGTCGCGCAGTGCCACTTTTGCGAGCATTGTCACCTGCGGACGCGAATCCTTGAGGAAGTGATGCGATGAATCTGCTTGGAAAAATCTTGACTGTTGGGATAGCGTTCGTGGCGACAATGCTGCTCGTCGTCTCGATGATGGTCTATTCGACGCACAAAAATTGGAAGACTTCTTACGACACGCTAAAAACACAGCTGTCGGAGGCGAGGAATCAGAATCAGCAGCTCCAAAGCAAATACGACAGCCTCGACAGCCAACTCCAGGCCGAAGTCGAAGCCTCGCAGCAAGATGTGCGGAAGCTCGAGTCGGAGCGCGTGCAACTGATCGCCCAGAGTAGCCTCATCCAAAAACGACTCGACAGCCTACTGCAAGAACAGCGCAGCAACACAGCAGCAGTCGCCTCGACGCAAGCCAACAACGAAGAACTCACCAAAGAGGTCGCCAGCCTACGACTGGCTCTTCGCGAGAATCAGCAGAAGCGAGACGAGGCCTTCTCTGCTATGGTCAAAGCGACTGATAAAGTGCATCAGGCCCAAGGTAAGCTAAGTACGTTGGTCGAGCGCAATGGCCAGCTCACGCAAGAAGTGGCAATGAAGTCGAGCCTGTTACGCAGTCACGGTTTTGATCCAACCGCAACACCTGATGCCGTTGTCCCGCAAGTGCGGGGTTTGGTGAGTTCGATGCGTCGCAACGCCACTGGCCAGCTGATTGAAGTTACGGTTGGGGCCGACGATGGGTTACGCAAAGGGCAAACACTCGAAGTTTTCCGAGGCGAGCGTTATTTGGGCCGCGCCGAAATCATTCGGACCGAGCCTGACCGTGCCGTAGCACGCATCATTCGCAAATTTCAGCAGGGACAGATTCAGGAGGGCGATCATGTCGCAACCAAACTTAGAGTCGGCTAGCATACCGAGCGTCATCAATAAAAAACCTGTACTCGACGTCTACACCGTCATGCTGATCGTGGCACTCGTCTCGCTGTTGATGGCGTGCTTGTTTCTCTGGCTTGAGATCGGAGAATATGGTGGCTACGGTGCGATCAAAGGCCCGCTGGCGATGATTGTTAATCCGTTAAGCACCGCCTTGCTAACATAAATAAAAGAAATTACGTGAGCGCGATAGCTAGCAGCACAGTTAGCAAGGGCTTTGCAGTTCAGCGGACTCTTTGCGGATATGCAACTCACGCGCCTGCTGCTTCTTCAGCCTGTCGTTCGCCTAATTCGCGATCCAAATCGAGCAACGAGGCCGGGTCGTCTTTCACCATGTTGAATTTGTGGACAATCTCACGGGCCGTTTTTTCTTCTTCGACCTGTTCGGTAATAAACCATTCCAGCTCGACCAAGGCGGCGAAGGCTTTTTCTTGGAACGCCAGTTCGTAGAGCTTATCGATCTGAGCAGTCACGACCTGCTCTTGCGCTAAAGCTTGCTCGAAGATCGACGACACCGACTCAAAATCGACTGCCGGTTGAGCAAGCGGTTGCATAATCACCCGGCAATTACGAGCCAACAGAAAATCTTGCAGCTTCAATGCGTGCTGACGCTCTTCTTCGCTCTGCATCCGCATCCAGAGTGCAGAACCGGTGAACTGCTGATGCTCGCACCAGGCAGACATCGAAAGATAGCTATACGAAGCGAACAGCTCGTTATTGACCTGTTCGTTGATCGCATCTTGCATGACCTGACTAAGCATCGGAATTCTCCAAAAAACTTTAATGACCAATGACCAATGACCAAGCCCCAATGACCAATGTCGGGACGGCATTTGCTTTTCCCATTGGTCATTGGGGCTTGGTCATTGGATCATTTTACGGCAAGTGGGCCCGACTGGAGTCGAACCAGCACGCCCTTGC
>JAJDEE010000119.1 GCA_029259975.1 Planctomycetota bacterium | reverse complement strand
CTTAGCGAGTCCCAAAAACGGACGTTTTTGGGACTATAGCGAGGCAGACCCTGGCGTAAGCACTTACGTCGATACCGGTGCCCCTAAACTGGTCTCCAATTCAAAATCCCAATACTTGACCCGCTTCTAGCTTTTGGTGCTGGCCTTAGAGTGTATTTTTACATGAATCTGGGCGGTACCCTCCGATGGGCGCCGATAATCGCAGATGTTTCCTCGACTCGTTCGCGTCGCTGTTTAGCTGTGCTTATAGGTGCCTTTTTTTGGTCATCGATTCGCTAACACGTCTTCTATTTCCGACACCGCTTGTTCTAGCGAGCGCGCCGCCATCTGGAAATTCATGTGCGTCGAGACTGCGGGCTGTAGCTGTGTAAAATCGTCAGTCGCGCGGCGAAGCTTGCTTAGCTTCTTCTTGGCTTGGCGCACATAGGCAGCTTCGTCCTGCTCTTTCCAGGCTGTGCCGAGTGCAAGCATCGTATCGTAGAGCGTTCGCTGCACGTCGTTCAGCTCGGGGTCGTCTTCTAATTCTTCCGAGTGCTTGATGAACGTTCGCACCATCCAAACGTGGCTCAGTAAAGCGTCGAGGCGGTGCATGGTTGACATGTGAAATGTAGGATTGCAGATTTAGGATTGAACGGGCACTCTTCACGCATCTTTCTTCACCGGCGGCGGGTTCTTGGGTGCGAAGACGAGCACCATCGCCGCCCCCGCAATCACTAAAATCAGCCCTGCCAAGAAAAAGGCATCTACGCGTTCCCAGAGTCCGTTGGTTATCGTCGTGAATAGCGTATTGACTACCGGCGCGCCGCCAAATATCAACGGCATCACGAAGACCGGTTTGCCACCAAAATTAAACGCCAGGATGATGCCCAGCGCGCCGATTGCCCCCGCCGCACCAGCGGCGAGGCTCCAAGAAGTGCCCTTAATGCTGTAGTGACTTGCCTCTGGCAAAGCCAACAGCAGCAAGTTGGGCACAATCACCGCGATCGCAAAATAAGCCAGCCCAACGCACAGCAATGGCCGTAGTCGGCTGTGCTGCATGGCCGACTGACCTTTGTGAAGCACCGGACCGTAGGCACCCCAGCAGAGGATCGCCGTGGCGATCGAGGCAATCTGCAAAATAAAATCTCGCATCTTGTGCGAGTCTAATGCGGTAGGAACGCCATTTGCCGAGACATCGGCCGTTGGCTCAGCAACAGTTTCTACTGCCGGTGCCGGAGCCGCCGGCTTGACGGGTTTAGGGCTGAAAATCAAAACCGTGACAGCACCGATGAGTACCATCACGAGACCAGCCATAAAGACCGGGCCGATTTCTTTCATCCGCTTGGCCCAGTAAATCGTCAGAAACGAGTTGACGACCGGCGCTCCGCCAAAGACCAACGGCATAACAAAAATCGGCTTGCCGCCAAAATTAAACGCCATGATGATCCCGAGTGCCCCGATCGCCCCCAGCGCACCGCCGGCTAGGCTGTAAAGTATCCCCCCGGCAGACCACTCGCCTTGCTCGCCTTTAAGTTTCAGCAGTACCGCCGGCGCAAGAACGCCAATCGCAAAATAGGCCAAGCCCACGCAAACGAAGGGTCGTAGTCGGGCATACTTTTCGCCCATCGCGTGGCCAGCTTCGGTAACCATGGCCGCTTGCCCCCAGTGCAGCACCGGACCATAAAGTCCCCAAGCGAGGATCGTGATGGCAAAAGAAGCAACGACTAGAAGAATGCTACGCATGGATTGCAAATTTCATTTTTGGGGATCAAATATAACCGCGATGCCACACATCGCCGGGGCGTCCACCACTTTAATCCAAGGTACACCAAGTGGCTAGTCGCCGCGCAACGCCGGCAGCAACGGAGCTCGTACAGCCGCACGGACGGCCAACCACCCCGCAAGCAGCCCAGCGACAAGCACCGTGACCAACAAGCCGAGCAAAGTTACCCACGGAGTACCCGCTGCCTGCAAAAAAAAGTGCGGCAGCACAGCCACCAAAGCGGCAAAGGTGCCAATGCCCAACCCACCCAATAGCAGGATAGCGTTTTCACCCAGCACCATCTCAGCCAATCGCGAACGGCGAAAACCGGCGCTGCGCAATAAGGCCAATTCGCCGCGACGTTCAAGAACGCTCCGCAGCTGAGCGATAGCCAAACCCAATGTGCCAAGCAACAAGCCCAACGCACCAAGCGACTGAAAAGTCGAGAGATACGTGTTTTGGACGGCCAAAAAACCAGCAAGTTTTTCGGTGGTCGCGACCGCATCGAAGCCGTAGTCCTCGAGTTGGGTTTCGAGCATCGTAGCTAATAGTGCTGCCAGGTCATCGCTTGACGGTTTAGCAACGATTTGACGAATCAGAAAAAGCTGTTGCCCGGCAGCGGCAGGAAACAGCCGCACGAAATTCGCTTCGCTGATCAACAATTTTCCCTGCAGAACACTGTTGGAGAGCAAGCCAACAATTTCGAGCGTAACGGGCCGGTCGTAGGCGTCGTCGATGGACGTTCGCGCACCGATGCCCGCTAAGTGCAAGCTATACATGGCGGTATTTTTGTCGAGAACGATCGGCACCACAGGGCGGCCCGCCTCGTCGGCACCGAGATCGACAGCAAGCAATTCCCAGGGCGAGGCGTCAGCACTTGCTCCCTCGGCCGTAGCCGCCCACCCAAACTGGCGCTCGCTCGCAAAAACTTTCGGCACGCCCACAACCTGTGGCTGGGCCGTTTGATAAAGATTCAAACAGCTCGCATCTTCGCCGGCGCGTACACGAAAACCATAAATTTTGGTATCCGCAAGCTGCCCGTTTTTTTGCGAGCCAAAACCGAGTTCCTCGCGCCCAACGACCGATCCCAAATCAAAATGCAGCGGTTGGTCGCTCGTAGCAATCAGCTCAAAGCCGCCAGTCCCTTGCGCAGTCGGCGCGAGGCGAAAAGCGCTAAGGGCAACGATCAAAAAGCTAGCCACCGCCGCCAACCCCACCGACAGAATCGTCCGTCCCGGATTCCGACGCGCATTCCGTGCTGCCAAGCCAGCCAACGACAACGCTTGTGGTTTTGCAACCTCCGGCGACCGTAACTGCTGCTTCAATCTCATCAGCATCGCCCCCAACACCAAAGCCCCACTGCCAAAAAACGCGCCGGCTTGGGCTTCGCCTTCCAGACGCAGTGCGAAAAAACCTAGCGCAAAAGCAACCAAGATCGAAGCAGGTGGCAGCCAGCGGCGAGTGGATATGCCAGGGATTTCTGCGGTTGTGGAGCAATCGCCGGCGATCAGTTGCCGGGCAGGTATTTTTAAGAGCTTGCGAAGCGACCAAACGAGTGTGAGCATCGCGACCAGCAACCCAACCCCAAATCCAATTACCAGGCTTGCGGGTGTGACATGTAGTTTGAGAAATGGCGTGACCGTGGCCGTCACCCACCAAGTCGACAGCCCATGAATCATCAATCGAGCGTAACCAATGCCTGCGAAGACGCCGAGAAGTGAGCCTGCTACGACGACCAGTGCCGCTTCGCCGAGCCAAAGGCGGCGTAAACGCGTAGCGCTGCATCCGACACTAGCGAGGACGCCCAGCTCTGTGGCGCGACCTTCGGCGCCGAGTCGAAACAGCAGCGTGATCAGCATGACGGCCGACGCCATTAGAAAAAAGCTGAAGCCGAGGAACAGACCTTCGAAGGCGGTGGTGCCGCGCGAAGCGGCAAGCCCTTGCGCTTTCACTGGCAGTAACATGAAGCCCATGTCGGCGGGGTCGGGACATACGCGTTGGCGGATGTTGTCGGCGCTGATGCCGGCGCTGGCGGAGATACGCAACACGCTATCGGTTCCCCAACGAGTCGTCCACAGCTTTTTGGCGAGGGCATAAGCAACAAACGCCTTGGGCGTCGTCGAGTGCTCATCCCAATAATCCTCGTCGACGGTGCGGATCGGTTCGACCAACTCGAACGGCAAATCCCAATCGCTGATCGACCTCTGATCGGTCACGCCGAGCAAATCAGGCGTCAGCTTTGGGTCGCCTGCTAGCGTGCTACGTCCTTGCGAATCTTTCAGCGGCACAATCGCCCGCAGTTTCAACGTTTGTGGTTTCGCCTCGCGCAACACCCCATGCGTGGTTTCAGGCTCGTAGTAGGTTATCGTAATTATGTCTCCGACCTGAACGCCCAAGTCTTCAGCCGCCCAATCGTTGAGAACAATTTCGTCGTCAGCCAACACCAACGGTTTTTCGTTGCCGTCCAACAGCGGCCCAATTTCTGGCAATGAATTTACGCCGGTAATCGTCGAATACGGAATCGAGCGATCGCCACTCCTAATCGTATTCGCCAAATAGGTAATCGCCGGTTGCACTTCGGTTTTCGGGAAAGCGTCAGCAAATGCCGAAACCAAGGCCGGAGGCAGAACCAACCGATCTGCCGTTAATCGCAAATAATCCGACGACGATGAAGTGTCGCGGTTCACAGCGTCGACCGAAACACCAAAATCTTCAAGCGAGGGTCGCAACTTCACATCCTCGCCAACTATCGCCACCGCATTTGCACGTCCCGCAAGTTTCAGCAACTTTTGCAACGTTGCCAGCGGCAAAAATACATTGCGCGGCGGTTGCTGGCTCGGGCGCAGACTAAAACGGGCCAGCCCTTCGCAGTCTCCTTCGTCGGGCAACACCGCAGAAACTTCCAAACGTCGCGAGGTCGTCGTGTCGGCCTTCTCGCCCAACACACTGTCAGCAGGCATACTACCCACCAGCGGCAGACGCAGCAGCACTTCGTCGCCGACTGCGACGCCAAGTTCAGCTGCGATCGATCGAGAAATGGCAATTTCATTGGGAGCCGGCAGGGCAGGGGGGGCACTCTTATCGAGTCGCCAGAACGTACCCGTGTGGCCGATGACCGAAAGCTGCGTCGCCCGACGCAAACCCTCACCGCCGGTCGTCGCAAGTGTCCCCGGCACCAACAACAGTGGCGCAGCTTCGTCGCACTCTAGCTCCTCGGCCAGCGCCGCGCGAAAAGGCTGCTCAGCAACCAGCACTTGATCGATCCGCCCAAGCCGCTCCAATACTAACCCGCGCAGGCTACCTCGCACCGAATCGCCAACTAGCAATGCACCAGTGATCACCGCCGTCGCGACCGCGACACCCAACGCAACGGCGAGATGCACTTGGCGATAATGCCACAAGCTGGCAAAAATATAGCGGAGCGAAGTCATGCGGTCATTATGGCGCGTAAACCTCGCTTTGCGTTAGGGCTTTAATCCACATTTTTTATTTGCCTCGCGCATTTTGGTGTACGTTTGCGCCAAATCAGATCAACAGTTCAACGACCAATCTCGCCCACGACAACGGGGGCAATATGACCAAGATGCCGACCATCATCGGCACGGCGTCGTCGGATGACTTGAAATACGACGCTTGGAATCGGCTAGTGGAGGTGAAAAATAACGGCGTGGTCGTGCAAGCCAACCAGTACGACGGCCTCAACCGTCGCATCAAAAAATCCGTCGGCGCCGACTTCTACGATTACTACTACAACCCACAGTGGCAGGTGCTGGAGGTACGCAAAAACGGCAGTGCCAATCCGTGGAAGCAGTACGTTTATCATCCGCACTACGTCGACTCGATCGCCGTACGATACTATGATGAAGACACCGACGGGCTGAACATCGACGAGCATTACTACCTGCAAGACGCTAATTTTAATGTGACCGCTGTGGTGGATAACACCGGGACGGTGAAAGAGCGGTACGCCTATACCCCGTATGGGGAAGTGACTATCTTGGACGACCTTTTTACAGCGGTCTCAGGCAATGTTAGTACCATTAGT
>JAJDEE010000118.1 GCA_029259975.1 Planctomycetota bacterium | reverse complement strand
CATGTGCTCGACGCCTCGCGTTCGGTCGGTGTCGTCGAAAAGTTGATCAGTGCCGAAAATCGCCCGTTGTTTGAAGCCGAGAACCAAAAGCTGCACGAGCAGCTGGTCGCCTCCTACGAAAAACGCCAATCGGTTGCGCTGCTGTCTTATGCCGAAGCTCAGGCAAAACGCTTTACATGCGATTGGTCCACCGTCGACATCTCCCAGCCGGAGTTCATTGGGGCACGCGTGCTCAAAGATTTTTCGCTAGCGGAGCTGCGTGACGCAATTGACTGGTCGCCCTTCTTTCAGACCTGGGAGCTGAAAGGAAAGTACCCGCGCATCTTTGAAGACGAGCATGTCGGCGCTGAGGCAAAAAAGCTGTTCGATGAGGCTCAGCTCTTGTTACAGCAGATCATAGACAAAAAATTACTCGAAGCACACGGTGTTTATGGTTTTTGGCCAGCAAATTCTGAGGGCGAAGATATCGTCGTCTACACGGACGAAGCTCGAACGACGGAGCAATGTCGATTCCACGGTTTAAGGCAACAGTGGCAGCGTAAAGGACAAGATACCTTTTATTCGCTGGCCGACTTTATCGCTCCTATCGACAGCGGTCGTGCCGATTACTTGGGCGCGTTTGCCGTGACGACAGGAGTCGGCTGCGACGAATTAGCAGCCAAGTTTGATGCCGAGCATGACGACTACAACTCGATCATGACGAAAGCACTAGCCGATCGTTTGGCAGAAGCATTCGCCGAATGCCTACATCGTCGTGCCCGCCAAGAGTGGGGGTATGGAAAAGCCGAAAACTTTTCCAATGAAGACCTCATCGCAGAAAAGTACCGCGGAATTCGGCCCGCGCCTGGTTACCCCGCCCAACCCGACCACACCGAGAAACGTATTCTCTTCGATCTCTTGGAAGCTGAAAAGCACACCGGTATCCGGCTTACCGAAAGCTACTCAATGCACCCTGCAGCAAGTGTGTCTGGTTTGTATTTCGGACATCCTGACGCGCGTTACTTCGCCGTCGATCGTATCACACGTGAGCAAGTGGAAGACTACGCACGCAGAAAAAGTATGAGCATACCCGAAATTGAGCGTTGGCTGGGGCCAAATTTGGGGTACGAAAACAGTTAGTGTGCCTCTGCAGAGTGGCATTAGGCGAGCGGCAGTTGAGGATTTACCTGATGGCGAAAGAATGTAGCCGTTCACGGCCCTAGCTTGAACAGAGTCTCACGCAAAGGCGCGAAGGCGCTAAGCAAGGAAGAAAGGAAATCATGCAAAGACACAAAGACAGCAGGGGAGAATAGATAATGGTTACTGGACTACGTTTCGTTGTTTTTTGGTGGATTTCTCCCTTTGCGCCTTCGCGTCTTTGCGTGAGTTTTCATTTTTCCGTGAACGGTTACTAAAGAATTGCTTAATAATTAACCACAACGGACACAACGTAAAATCTACGTTGTGTCCGTCGTGTCGTCGTGGTTCACTTCGTTTGTGGCAAAAATGGATGTCGTTTGGGGCTGATAAATACCTATCTGCCGCTTGTCTTCTCGAGGGTTTGCTGTCGCTCGTGATAATATGTCGGGGGTACTGCCACCCCCTCGCAAGATGGTACAGATTAATTTTGTACCCGGCAATGAAAAAGGGCAGCGTTTCCTGCCCCGGTGTTGGAAACGCGACCCTGCAAAAGCAAACTATTCGTTGCAATCGTCTATCAGCAGTGCGTACCAGCCGCAAAGAAAATGTGCTGGACGCTTATTCTCGCCTGCCTGAAAGGTAACATCGGTTATTCGAGCCAGTTCAATTGAGCCAGTCTCGTCGCTGTGAGGTTGACTTGCGGTCAAGGATCTCTCGCATTTCGCAGATCACGACCAATACTACTCTATTACATTCACACTCTAGCGGGGCACAAGCAAAGAGCGATGTTTGACGTATGGCAACACATGAACGACTCATCAAAGCAGGTCTCGACCTTTTTCACCGGCATGGAATCCACCCAGTGGGTTTGGATCGCATCTTGCACCAGGCGGGAGTGACGAAGACCACTTTTTATAATTATTTTGAAAGCAAGGAAGATTTCGCCTGTGCTGTGATCGATCGCTTTGGCGAAGAAATTCATACTCGCATTCAATTGTGTGTCGACTGCGCTCATGGCAGCGGCGTCAAACAGCATCTGCTGGCGATCTTTGACGCTTGGGACGAGCTGTTCGACCACGATTCCTTCCGTGGCTGCATGTTGGTAGGGGCAGGCGTGGCGAGCGGCGACATTTATGACCCGGCTCGCGAAGCTGCCATCAAGAACAAGCAAGCATTGCTACACACCTACGAAGAAATTGCCGCTCAGGTAGGCATCCGCAATCCCAGGCGGTTTGCTACACGGTTCGGTCTACTTGTCGATGGCTCACTTATTGCCCGTCACATCTACGGCGACCGTAACGAGGTCGAAGAAGCGCGAAAGATGGCTGAGCAACTAATTGACGACTCTTTGGCGAATTCTGCCTAATAGTCCGCCTACTTTTCGTTCTCAGCGGTCTCGACAAACTTCAGGGCCGCTGAGTTCATGCAATAACGCAGCCCCGTTGGCTGTGGACCATCGGTAAAAACATGCCCCAGATGGGCTTCACAGCGTGCGCAGTGTGTCTCGGTTCGGACTGAAAGCAAGCTACGATCTTGTCTCTCGCCGATATTTTTTTTGTCGACTGGCTGAAAAAAACTTGGCCAGCCGGTGCCCGATTTGTATTTGGTGTCGGAATTGAATAGAGGTAACCCACAACAAACGCATTGGTAGAGGCCCGCGCGTTTGTTGTCCCAGTATTCATTCTCAAAGGGACGCTCGGTTCCCTCGTGACGAGTTACCTTGTACTGTGCGGGTGTGAGCTTTTTCTTCCAATCAATTTTAGACCAGTCGGTGTCTTCCACGGATGTTTCCTCCGACGCCTTATTTGCATCGTTAGTAGTTTTTAATTTATCTGCAAAAACTTTGCGGACTTTGTCGACTTTGGGAGCGATGACTGCGCGGCAGTAGGGTTGGCGGCCGTTTTCAGCAAAGTAGTTTTGATGATAATCCTCTGCCGGATAGAATTTTACGAGCGTGCTGATCTCGGTTACGATCGGTTGGGAAAACGCCCCCGCTTCGTCAAGCTTATTCTTGTACTCTTCCGCCAATTTCTTCTGCTCGTCATTGTGATAGAACACGACCGAGCGGTATTGCGTACCAATGTCGGCTCCCTGGCGGTGAAGTGTCGTGGGATCGTGTGTTTTCCAAAAGACTTCTAGCAATTCGGCAAACCCGATCTGCTGCGGGTCGAAATCAATTTGAATCACCTCGGCATGACCGGTAAGACCAGTGGAAATTTCTCGGTAGGTAGGATTATCCTTACGACCGCCGCTGTAGCCAGAGGTGACCTTGTAAACACCTTTCAGTTCTTGATAGACGGCTTCCGTACACCAAAAACAGCCACCTCCGAACGTTGCTTGTGCCAACTTCGTATCTGCGGATGCGGCTAGATCGGTAGGAGTCGACTTTTTAGCGCTGCCTTCTTCGGCGAAAGACTCTGATGAAGACTTGGACATGATGACGATCCCTCCTAAAAAGGCGATCAGTACGACAATCGCCAGTGCTGGCTTCGCTGGACTAGATTTCATGTATGTCGGCCTTCAAAAAGTTCAAACGGCTGCGTAGTCCGCCTGCTACGATTAGACGAACTTCCCCTCTGAACCTTACAAACA
>JAJDEE010000117.1 GCA_029259975.1 Planctomycetota bacterium | reverse complement strand
TCGATCGGCGAGTCTTCGTCGAATTTTAGCGGCTCGCCGACTTCGACGGCTACGCGCAAGCTTCTTAGGCAGGCGATGCGAGTCATGTGTTTGAGGAACGGCTGCCCGGCGAAGTAGGCAGTAGGGTCGCTGTAAGCGATGCCGAGGGGGATGATCTCGGCACGCGCCCGGCGCGCGGCGTTGAAAGCTCCCTGCTGAAAATCGTGGACTTCGTCACCAACGTGCGCGGTGCCTTCGGGGAACATCGCGATGCCTTCGCCCCGCTTGAGGACTTTGTCGACTTCGCGCAAGACTTTGGCGCCGCTGCGTCGCGAATTCCGGTCGACAAACAGTGTGCCGATGCGTTGCGCAGACCAGCCCAAGATCGGCCAGTTGGCCACATCGTGTCGGCTGATGACATGTGTTTCGGCGACGGCGAACAGAATCGGGATATCCATGCCCGAGCGATGGTTGGCCACAAATATGCGACCAATGGCGTTGCCTTCCTCTCGACTGGGATAGGACTGCCCGTGTTCCAGGTACTTGCCGTGCGTTTCGAGTCGCACGCCGAAGACTTTGAGATGGAATCGCGCCCAACGCGGAACCCAGCTGTTGATAGCGTCGATTCTTTTTCGTCGCAGGCAGACGACGGTGAACTCAAAGCCCATCCACAGCGTTAGGGTAGAGATCAAAAAGACCGACATGCGATAAATTAAACGAACTCTTTCAACCAATCGCATATTTGTCTCTGATGGTAGTGTGGATGTCCAGCTTTCTAGCGATAGCGAGCATATCGCACGTCGCCCTGCATGACCAGATGGCGTCGGTTTGCACTCAGGCAAATTGCAGAGTCATAAAAAACAACTGAAACCGCCAAAGACGCCAAAGACGCCAGCGGATACTCCTGAAAAGTAGGCCCCCTCCGTTTTTCCTTGGCGCTCTTGGCGTCCTTGGCGGTTCAAAACACGACTTTGCAATCCTCCTGCGGTTTGCACTAACCATTGTTTGCTAGAAAGCCAATGAGCGCTACAATCTAGGTTTGAGCCTGAACTTGCTGGAAAGTTATTTAGAAGGAAGAGATCATGACACTTCGATGTATTGTATTGGGGATGTTGTTGCTGGCGGCAATTTGTGAGCGTGCCGAGGGGGTGACGTTCAACAACGTCGTTTCGCTGGGCGACAGTTTGCTCGACGACCCGGATGACGTGCGTAGCCCAGTGGCGGCTGAGCATATCGCCGATCGGTTGGGTGTGCAGCTGACAAAGTTTGCCCACTCGGGATCGACCTCGGACGACTTGATCGGTGATGGCCAACATTGGCAAGCTGCTGCCCAATTTGGCGAGGGTGATCTGGCGATGCTTTGGATCGGCGGCAACGACTTTTTCACGCACACTTTGGAGGTCGCCTTTGGCTTGTTTGGATTCATTGATGATTTGGAGACCAATGTTGATACTGCGCTGATGACTCTGCGCGGCGCTGGTATGGATGTTGTGGTGTTCAACCTGCCCGATCTTTCAAATATCCCTTTGACGGACAGCATATCCAATTTTCGTAAAGCGACGCAGCGGTGGAACGATCGCCTCGACGTGTTGGCTGCTGCACACGGGACGACTGTCGTGGATGTGTTCGACTTGTTCGATCGGCTAGCCGACAACCCGAGCAACTTTTCGCTGCTTGGCAATACGCCGATCCTTGATGACCCGCCACTTTTTGGCGGTGGCTGTCAGTTTTGTGTCTTCGCTGATACGGTGCATCCTTCGTCGTTCGCGCAAGGTTTTATCGCTAATGCCGCCATCGAGGCCATTAACGAAACTTATGATCCCGTGGGATCTATGCCACTCGATCCGTTATCGATTGTCGAGATCGCGCTGCTAGCCGGCGTTTATGGTGGCGACTTCGACGGCAACGTCATTGTCGACGCCGCAGACCTTGCCGTTTGGGAAAGTAACTTTGGTGGCGAAGGTGCGGACGACGGCGACGGCGATGGCGATGGTGACGTCGACGGCGCCGACTTCCTGGTATGGCAGCAGCAGCTTACGAGCAGCTCGGCAGCGACGACAACTCAGGCAAAAACGGTCCCCGAACCGGCTGTACTTGCCCTTGCATTCCTCCTGTTGGCGGTTTACATCGCAGCCCGCCCATCAAGATTCCTGGCGATCAGAACGGTAGCAGCTTCGCCAAGGGTATGAGCCAGACTTCTGATACTGCCAAAATCAAACTTTGCCACGGTTCGGCGATCGCTGGTAAGGGTTGCCCAATCCTGCCACATTCCCTAGTAGTGGACAAACGCCCGCATCGCATTGTTGCTAGCTGGTACCAGCCGCTCTAGCTAGCTTTTTTGCTTCGGCCTATGCTGAGCCGCTGGAAAATGCATAAAAATCCCCCTAGAGTCGAACTGGCCCGCTGGTTTAAACTGTCGAGTGTCGCTGCTGCCGCATGCTAGGCGTTTGGCCCTCCAACGGCATTAGTCCGATACAAGTACCCAAAAAATATAGCCTCGAACCCTGCATAACCAAAATGAACAAACTTCTGAAGCAGATGAATTGGCCGAATACCACCTTTTTGGTGTCCACCTTGGTGCTCGCGATCACGATCGTACCCTGGTATTTGTGGACGGAGGGAATCGACCTTTTTCAGATTCTGTTGTTTGCCTTTTTCTACTTCGCCACGGGAATGAGCATTACGCTCGGTTATCACCGTTTGTATTCCCATCGGGCGTTCAAGGCGTCGCCGCTCGTCGAGTGGTGGACGGTCTTTTTTGGTGCCGGGGCTTTTGAAGGTTCGGTACTCGATTGGTCCGCCGATCATCGCCGACATCACAAGTTTGTGGATCAAGACAAGGACCCTTACGATATCAATAAGGGCTTTTTCCATGCCCATTGTGGTTGGTTGCTGTTTTCCAATGGTGAGCCGACCGATTTGAGCAACGTAGGCGATATGAAAAAGTCTCGTCTGTTGATGTTTCAGCACAACTATTACTTGCCAATCGCTTTCGGGATGGGTTTTGGTCTGCCGGCGCTGATCGGTTGGTGCTGGGGCGGCGGCAGCGCGGCTTTGGCCAGCCTGTTGGTCGCGGGTCTGCTGCGTGCAGTCGTGGTGCAGCACTTTACGTTCTTCATCAATTCGTTTTGCCACATGATCGGCACGCGGCCTTACGACACCGGAACCACCGCTCGCGACAGTGCGATCATGGCGCTGTTCACCTATGGCGAAGGCTATCACAATTACCACCACAAATTTCAGACGGACTATCGCAACGCGATCAAGCCGTGGGGCTACGACCCGACCAAATGGGCCATCTGGGCTTTGGAAAAAGTCAGGCTCACTTCGGGGTTGCGTCGGATTCCGGCTGAAAAGATCCTGGCAGCCGAAATTCTCGAGCAACAACGTAGGCTCGACAAGCATCTGCTAGCTGCCAAGGGAAGCAGTATGCCAGAATCGATCCTCGAGTCCCTCCATGCCAGCCAAGAGCGTCTCAGCCAGGCAATGAAGGATTGGACGGCCAAAAAAGAGCAATATCAGCTCGCCATGAGCAAGCAAGTCGAGGCTTCGAGGCATCAAATCGCCCAGATGAAAAAAGAGGCCAAAGAGGCTGCTCATCACGTGCAAGAGATGTTCGAAGAGTGGAAAATGCTGATTTCCACGCGTCTTCTCAGCTGGCTCGAGCAATCGGGGCAGCTGACGGCGGGCTAGAGGGACACTGCGACAGCCCAATATTTGCGGTTGCAGACACCCGTGGGATTGGTACATTGGTGGATTAGTAGTTTATTGGTATCACTAGGTTTTTAGTAGGAAGAGTCATAGCAACGGGTCACACATTTTAGGATCCTGGTTAGGGTCGTAGTAGGTCGCAGGGAACTGCAACGGGCCAAGTCGGCCAATCGCAACCACCGCCCAACGAAGTGACACGCACGCAGGCATATCGTACAGAAGCAGGAAAAGATGTCGGTCACGAAAGAACGTAAAGAAGCATTGGTAAAAGAGTACGGACGCAGCGCCACCGACAGTGGTTCGCCTGAGGTCCAGATTTCGATTTTGACCAACCGCATTGCGGAAATGACCGGTCATCTTCAGGTTCACAAAAAAGACTTCTCCAGCCGCCGCGGTTTGCTGCGGATGGTGAGTCGCCGCCGACGTCTCTTGGACTACGTCAAGCGGACCGACCCGCAACTGTATCTCGACTTGCTGCGTCGTTTGTCAATTCGTAAGTAAAGCAAGGCTCGTAAGTAAAGCAAGGCAAATTTTAGCCAAAGCTTTGCTGGGGCAATCTGCCCGACTGACCTCGGACCAATGTGTGGCGGTAATGGATCATGTCACCCCTCCAGGTTTGGCTACGCGTGTTTTCGCGTAGTTACGCATTTCGTTACTGCCTGACACGGACCGTTTTTTCTCTGCCGCCAAGGCGCGGCACCGGTCGAACGACATTGTTGCTGCTCTCCATGTAATGTAGGAAATTGAAAAAGTGAAAAAAATCAAAGTTGAAAAAAAAATCGGTAAAGGCACCTTCTCCTTCGAGACCGGCATGTTTGCTAAGCAGGCCGCCGGTAGCGTCACGGTTCAGTACGGAGACACGGTCGTCCTCAGTGCCGCTGCCACCGGCAAGCCCCGTCCTGGGATCGACTTCTTCCCGCTGATGTGCGACTACCGCGAGCGGACCGCCGCCGCCGGCAAGTTTCCCGGTGGGTTTTTGAAGCGTGAAGGCCGTCCGACGATGAAAGAGACGCTCACCGCGCGGCTGATCGATCGCCCAATCCGTCCGATGTTCACCGAAGGTTTTAACGACGAAGTGCAAATTCAAAACTTCGTCATGTCGAGCGACCGTCAGACTGACGGCGATATCCTTGCCATGAACGGTGCTTGTGCCGCTCTTGGCATTTCACCGCTGCCGTTTCTCGGCCCGCTCGCTTCGGTCCGTATGGGTTGTGTGAACGGCGAGTTCATCCCGTTCCCGACGCAAGACGACCTCGAAACCAGCACGCTCGACCTGATTGTCTCGGGCACCAAGGACGCCGTGCTGATGATCGAGGGTTTTGCTCGTGAAATGCCTGAAGATAAAATGATCGAGGCGATTTTGGCAGCTCAT
>JAJDEE010000116.1 GCA_029259975.1 Planctomycetota bacterium | reverse complement strand
GCGTCTTGACGAGCTGTCCAACGATCGCGAGATCGTCGCCTACTGCCAAGTCGGCATGCGTGGTTACCTCGCGACCCGCATTCTCAACCAATCGGGCTTCAACACCACAAACCTCAGCGGCGGCTACAAGACCTATCGTTTGCATCATTGAGACGTTTGCATCATTGAGAAACGCGCCGGCCCAAGATATATTACGAATGTGACAAGCGAATTCATTGTCTAATTGCAACAATCGGGCATCACAAAACTCGCGGTTCAGTATTTTGGTGAGTCATTGCATTTATTGTCCTGGCGATGGGTCTAAAACCCTCGCCTTTAGGCGAAACCTTTAGGATTTTGTAGGGTGGGTAGTTCTGCTGGCGAAAGCGACTTTGATATTGCGATAAGCATTCCTCGCCAGCAGGTTTACCCACCTTTTGAGGCAAACGGGAAGGTGGGTGAACCTGTCGGCAGCAAAGCGAATGGAAGTGGTTAGCTCAATCCGCCGACAGAACCTCCCACCCTACAAAAAATACTGCCTCGTGAGTGAAGGACTTTAGTCCGTAGCTCACGAAACCTTGAACCCACCTGCTTCAGCGGGTGGTAGTTTAGTTGACCTCGCGAAATTCAAAAGTAACGTTGCCAATCATCGTGACTGCTTTGCTAGCACACCGTCAAGTCGCTCTGGTAGCTGCCGTCGGTGGTTGCTATGCTTCGCGCCCCGTTTGTACTTCGGACTGCGTGGCGGTCCAGCTAGATGAAAGCATTTCCTATGCGTCGCACTTTGTTTTGCTCATTGCTTCTGCTGGCCTTGGTTGGCATTTGCCGCTCAGGTTCTGCCCAAACAGCTGCTCCAACTCAGCCTCACCCAGCACAGCAGCCAGTCGTGCAGATAGCACAGGCTCCAGCCGTCGGCGTTCCCCTTGCCCAAATCGCCAACGCAGCTCCACAAGCGGGGCAATCGCCTGTCGCACCGGCCCAACGGGGGCTGATCGGCCCACCGTTTCAGATCACGCCAGTCGAGCAGCAGTTTGTCGATCAGATTTTACAGATGTGGGAAAACGAAAGCTCAAAAATCAAAACTTTCAATGGCCGATTTGAACGCTGGGAATATGACCCCGTCTTCGGACCGGGTACCGATATTCCGTCGATCAAAAGCGTCGGACAACTGACCTACTCGAAACCCGACAAAGGCAGTTTCAAGATCGAAGAAGTCCGCCGCTACCAACCAAAAGATCCGCAGTCTGCCCCGCTACCCGACGACTGGGTCTTGCAAAAAGAAGAACTTGGCGAACACTGGGTCTGCGATGGGAAGGCCGTCTACGAATACAAGCACAACAAAAAGCAGCTCGTTGTGCAGCCTTTGCCGCCAGATATGCAAGGCAAGGACATCGTCAATGGTCCGTTGCCGTTTTTATTTGGCGCGAAGGCGGAGGAGCTAAAACACCGCTACTGGATCCGTAGCAAACAGGGCAACGAAGCCTCGATATGGCTCGAAGCCTATCCACGCACACAAGCCGATGCGGCCAACTATCACCATGTCGAAATCATGCTCGACCGCAAGACGATGCAGCCCAAGGCGATTCAGGTGCATATGCCCAACAACAAAAGCCGCGCGGTCTACATGTTCGACAAGCCGACCATTAACGGCAAGCTTAACGCCCTATTCGGTAGCCTTTTCAGCGCGCCGCGCACACCGTTTGGTTGGACCCGAGTTGTACAAGATGCGCAGAATGCAAATCCACAAGCGTCGAAAACGGAACCGACCGTACAGAAACGTTAACGACGGCTGGAGCCGAACTTGTAGAATGACGTACTAGGATTCGTTGGGCGTCGCCGCCGACGCCAAGACTTTTCGATAAACCTCCGCCACGTTCTCTGCCATACTTCGGTCAGAAAAGCAGAGACGATGTCGATGGCGAGCGTTCTCGCTCATGGTTTCGTAACTTAGCTCGTCACCAGCAACGATTTCTTTGATCGCTAGCGCTAGCTGGCTGACACTTCCAGCTTCGACCAACAAGCCATCTTTGCGATGTCGAATCGCTTCAGGTACGCCTTCTACGCGACTCGCTACTACAGGCAAACCGGCTGCCATCGCTTCGAGTACGACCATCGGCAACCCTTCGCCGAACAAGCTAGGTAGTACAAACACATCCATTTGACAAAGCTCGGCAGCAATGTCTTGCGTAAAACCAGTCCAGGTGATCGCGTCGCCGACGCCAAGTTTACTGACGAGCTGCATTACTTCGCGTTCGTACTCGGGAGTTTCAAATGGTCCGACCGCTCGCAACGTGACATTCACATTCCGCGAACGGAGCGCCGCCAACGCTTCGAGTAATACCTCGATCCCTTTCCGCGGACGAAACAGAGCCGCAACGCCCAATGTCCAAATCTCCGTCGGCCTTTGCCGCGAGGAATGATCAATCATCGGCACACCATTGGGCACATAAGCCACGCGTTCAGGCGGAAAACCTTGTTGCTCCATTAACCGCTTGAGGCTCGGCGATACGGCAATCAACTGCGCAGAGTGACGGATGCTCCAATGTTCTAATTTTGCGTTGACCCAATTTTGCAACTGGTGCGTCGAATCGTTACCTGTTGGGCTATGCACATGATAAACAAGCGGTACATCTGCCCACTTCGCCGCCAAGCCACCCACCAGCACCGATCGCGGCGTATGTGCGTGAACCAGCGTGTAGCGTTCTTCACTTATCACCGTTGCCAATCGCCGTGCACAACCCAAGTCGAATCGACCCCGCATCGGCGTCTCGAATAATTTTGTCTCTTGCGACTGCCGTGCCCCAGGAAAACGATTTGGCTTTACGCAAGCAAATCCAACCTCAAATCCAAACTGCGGCAACTGTAAAGCGAGCAGATCTTGAACGCGTTCTGCGCCCGAAAAGTGCTCGCCATTGATGACGTGCAGCACCCGCTCGGTCGCGACGCGTTTTGGCACGCGGTCATCAACCAGCACGGTCGGCACGATCTCGCCGAGCAACGGCGCAGTTAGAGAGGTGTTGTCCAGCATCGAAGTTCAGCCATCAGGGTCCAAAATAGCCGCCGATGTCTGCGTATCGGGGGTCTTCTGAAACTCTAGTTCGCTGGGTGGGAGGAGCTGGCTGAACCGGACCGAGAGAGATCGGTTTTTGAGAAACGATTGCGCCTTTGACGATTGCGTGGGTCGCTCGGGGACTACCTAGCGGTCTTTCACCCCAATAAATCCGTGATCACTTTCCCGCCGCCCGCGATTTTCATCGGGCGACCATTGCCGGCCTTGTAGTTCTTTTTGAGCGAGATGTCCATCGTTTGGCAAACAGTCGACATCAGGTCTTCGGCGCTGTACGGTTCGGTCGTGACGCGGGTGCCGTCTTCGTTGGTAGCACCAACGACTTTCCCCCCGACGATGCCGCCGCCGCCTGCGACCACGCTCCAACTGCGTGCCCAGTGGTCGCGACCGGCGTTGCCGTTGATACGCGGGGTTCGCCCGAATTCGCCCATGCACAGCACGATGGTGTCTTCGAGCAGGCCGCGTTGGGCGAGGTCTTCGACCAAGGCGCTCATCGCTTGGTCGACTTCGGGAAGCTTTTGTTCCAGTCCGGTAAAACAATTTTGGTGCAAGTCCCAGCCGCCAGAATTCACCTCGACAAACGGCACGCCGGCTTCGACGAGCCGTCGAGCCATCAAGCAGCCGCGACCAAAACCGGTGTTGCCGTAGTTATCGCGCATTGCCTGCGGCTCGCTTTGCACCTTAAACGCATCCATCTGACTGCTGGTCAGTAACGCCAAGGTGTTTTCAAGAACTTTGGCGTGTTCGACCGCCGCCGGGCCACGTTTCTCACGGATAAAACGTTTTTCGAGCAAGCCGAGGAGCTTCATACGGTCCATCATCCGCGCTTCTTCGACACTCGCCTTAGCGTTTCGTACACGACCGTTCGTGTCGACTTGGAACGGCGCGTAGGCCATGCCCAAAAATCCTGGGCCAGCGCTTGCACCGCCAATCGAAACGAACGGCGGAATTTCCAACGCGTGAAGATCGCTTTCCAATTCACGGGCGATCACCGAGCCGTAGCCCGGGTGCTCGACGTTGGGATTGGGTACAAAACCGGTATGCAT
The DNA here is from genome assembly GCA_029259975.1 of Planctomycetota bacterium. Classification (GTDB taxonomy): domain Bacteria; phylum Planctomycetota; class Planctomycetia; order Pirellulales; family Lacipirellulaceae; genus Bythopirellula. Next base: position 675 of record JAJDEE010000116.1, on the reverse strand, counting down.
ATAGTAGCGTGCCCGTTCGTGGTCGGCTTCGCGAGTGCTCATCGAACGAACGATCGACAGACGATGCATCTGCTTGGCGACTTTAGGCAGCAGTTCGGTAATTTGCCCTTCGCCAGCCGTGCTAATCGGCTTGTTGGGGCCGCCGGTCGGAGCGTTCGGTTTCATGTCCCAAATATCAATCGTCGGCGGTGCTCCGCCCATCCAAAGCAGGATGCAAGATTTGTGGTTGCGCCGGAGCGTCGCGGCATTGGCCACCAACGATTGCGTCAACGACAACGCCGGTATCGTCAGCGCTGAAGCCCCAGCCAAATGCGAAAGAAAATGCCGCCGGGTCATGCCGCGAGGAGTGGTAAAGTTTTGCATAACACCTCCTAGTCCCCGGCTTTGCCGGGGGATAAATTCACGAAACGTGTAACACCATCGTCAGTGCCGATGCCAAAGCAATCAAAACAATATCAATATCAACGCCGGCGCCGGCGCAATCCCCAGGCGGAGCCAGGGGCTAGTGAATCAAAATAAACTCGTTGCTGTTGAGCATTGCCCACCAAATATCTTGTAGCGTACCGACCACGTCGCCACTGCGCGCGGTGAGCAGTGCGTTGCAGATGTTGGTTTCTTCTTTCGAGGGCAAACGTGCCAGGGCAGCGCGATACAAGTAAAAAATCTTTTCGCGAT
>JAJDEE010000115.1 GCA_029259975.1 Planctomycetota bacterium | reverse complement strand
ATCTGGGTGCGCTTGGCGTATCGCGTCCAAAATATCCCCTTTGCCACTGCTTGGCTCCAAGACGAGATCGGTTCCCTGGATATCAGCCAACTCGAGCATTTCGAGAATGACCGGCATCGGAGTCGGAAAAAACCCTGGTAGCTTTTTCCCAATCAATTCTTGCTCAGCCTTCACGATCGGATCATCCCCTGCGGGATGGGCGACATGCGGCAACAACTCACGCATCGCCGTACGAAGCTCGAAAACGTTATGGATGTTGGCTGCTTGCAGGCGGTTGTAGTCCTCCAGGCAGCAATCGAACCAGTAACACTTGTAGCCAGCTGCCTTGGCCCGACTCAAAAAATCAGCCAAGACTTCGACGGCACTCGAATTCCTGAATGCCACCGATTCTTTCTCGGGATCGGCCGTTTTGAGCAGCTTTTGCATCCGCTTCGTTACCATCTTGACGCCCGGCGTGTTGCCGAGTTTTACAAAGGCTTCTTCCAGATGGCCTCGGTAGATGTAGGGATACGGGTACTCGGCATGGGCGATGTCTTCCGTGCAAAGCGGCTCTTCGAGCATCGCTTCGTGCCGCAGGTGACTTTGGTAGCCAGAGCGATCCCCCTCCCTCATCGCATCAAGTTCGTGACGAATACGATTCTGTATTCCGTTGCGAAGAAGTTTGGTGATCGTGGTGAGTTGTGTCGCAGCGTTCACCCCGTCCAGATATTTTATTTGGCCACTGGCGAGTTGGTCAGCCAAAGCCCGCAAGGTTTTGACCGACGCAAGGCCGCGCTGGGCGTCTCCACGCATCCCAGCTGCCATATCGGCACGGCGAACCGTGTTTTTCAGCTTGGTTTCGTCAGCGGTGAGTATCTCCTGGCAATTTTTCTCCAAGGTGTCGGCAACAGCGAAAAATCGCTCACTAGCGTTTTCCATTTTGCGAATCTTGCGGGCCTCGACCGCCTCGGCGTTGTCAACGTCGCCATCAAGCAACTCAGTGAACGATGTTGCTGCGGCTTCCCAAAGGTGTTCGTCGATTCCCTTCGGTAACCATACGTAGACTCTATCTAGCAGGACTACCACGTCTATGTCAGCATCTTTATCAACGATACAGGCGGCATTGCCACCCAGTTCGAGAACCACCTTCTTCTTCCCAGCTTTCTCTTTCAACGCCCAACCGACGGCAGGTGAACCGGTGAAGCTGAGCAGTTTTAGTCGTTCATCAGTAGTAAATAGGTCTGCACCGTCACGAGAACAGGGTAGAATAGAAAACGCACCTTTTGGAAGGTCTGTTTCGGCCAGAACTTCGCCAATGATCAAAGCACCAATAGGCGTACGACTGCCATGGCAACTCGTGTCACCACATCGCCAGTGTACTTGTCAGTCACCTCAAGATAGGTGTTAGAATTTTGTGGATTATTGGCGAGAAAAAGCGGCCACGTTTCCTTCATTTGAAGTGTATCTCCTGTCTGGTTTTTCATTCCGGCACAATTACCTTCGTTTAGTGGACTGGGTGTCCAAAGTACGAACTCGCCCGGTGTCGATATCGTAGACGCAACCAATGATCTTTGTCTTATCGTCTTTCACGGATCGGGCCAAGTCCGGAACATTCAACAGCAGCCGGACGGATGCACGGACATTGGCTTCGACAGACTGTCTCAGCTGGATTGAAAACGCTTGATCCCTCCGAACCGATACAATTGCAGGTTTAATTTTCCCAACCAGCGAGCGAATCTCATTCGGTTCTTTGGCAAGATGTTCCTCGGAATGAAGTGCGGCAGTTACCGCCCCGCAGCCGTCGTGGCCCATAACAATGACAACCTGTGTCGAAAGGTGATCTACGCCGTACTCGACGCTGCCGGTCACGTCGGTATCGATCACGTTTCCGGCGACTCGAATAACAAACAGGTCACCGAATCCTTGGTCGAATAGCAACTCAGGAGGAACACGCGAATCGCTGCAACCAAGAATGGTAGCAAATGGTTGCTGCCCACCAGTGAGCCGTTTCCGCCAATCGTTGCCCAAATGTGGATGCCGGAGTTCGCCTGCGACGAAGCGTTCGTTGCCCGCGATAAGTCGATTCAAAGCCTCCATGCAAGACTGAGGAGGAGTCTCGGAACGTGAATCGGCGGCACTAGCTTCGGCGGCCCGATGCACAAAGTCTCCTGCGGACAAAGTCGCGTTGCCGAGAAATAGAGGGCCTCGCTCGTCCACGACGCCTTTCCCCATCTGAGTCGTGACGAACGGAATGCCAAACCGATCGACGAAAGTTCGCAGCATGTTGCATGTCATCTTGCGATTCGCACCCGCACCGACAATTAGAAATGGATGCTTAGCATTCTGAATTCGCTCGACAGCCGCCCGAACTGATTTCTCTTCAGCAATCGGCCGTCGCACGAGACTCGCCGGAATCACCGGTTCGTCGGTCTCCTCAGCCGCAATGTCTTCTGGAAGCTCAAGATGAACGGCTCCCGGTTTTTCTTCTTGAGCCAGCCGAAACGCTTCGCGAACTCGGGACGGAATGTTGGCTCCGCTGACAAGCTGTCGCGTGTATTTGGTCAGCGGTCGCATCATGTCGACGATGTCGACAATCTGAAACTGGCCTTGCTTGCTGGTCTTCACCGGTTTCTGCCCGGTGATCATCATCATGGGCATTCCGCCTAACTGAGCATAAGCGGATGCCGTGACGAAGTTCGTAGCTCCTGGACCAAGCGTGGACAGACAGACACCGGCCTTTCCAGTCAGCCGACCATAAGTCGCCGCCATAAATCCGGCCGCCTGTTCGTGGCGAGTCAGAATCAGTTTGATCTCGGAGCGGGAAAGTGAATCCAGAAAGTCAAGATTCTCTTCGCCCGGAATCCCAAACACGTACTCCACGTCCTCCGCTTCCAGAGCTTTGATGAACAAGTCAGATGCTTTCATTGGAATGCCTTTATTGAGAACGATGATAGGTTTCAGGAAGTCGCATTTCTACTAGGTTTCAGTCGTCCCATCATCTTCTTCACTAGCAAGGGGAAAATACCAAGTAGCACAAATGCGACCATCAACTGCGGAGTCAGAATTCCACCTGCGCCCTTTTCTGCAAGTGTTTGCAAGTTCGGGAATTGTGAACCGGCATAGACGTAGACTGCGGTTCCCGGCAGCATGCCTAGCTGACTTGCCCACCAATACGTCGACGTCTTGAGCGGAGTCAGCCCCATGACTACGTTGATGATAAAGAATGGAACCGCTGGAATCAGTCGAAGCGTGAACAGATAGAACGCGCCTTCGCGCTCGAGGGACTTATTGAAGGACGCCAGTTTGCCGCCAAATCTGTTTTGAACAACATCTCGCAGCAGATAACGGCTTAACAGGAACGCCAGCGTTGCTCCCGCAGTGGAAGCAAAGCTAACAAGAACAACGCCTCGCAGAAATCCGAAGTACCACCCGAAGACAAGCGTCAACACGGTTGCTCCGGGAAGTGAGAGGCCCGTGACAGTGACGTAGACCAGAAAAGCAAGTCCAAGGACCAGAGCTGGTTTGTCGAGTTGGAACTGTCTCAATTCCGTTTCCTTCAACGCCAGATTATCGAGAGATAGGACATCACCGTAGTTCCGATACGCGAAAAAGATTGCGGATACCACCGCCAGCAGAACTACAAGCCGGATCGCTGTTTTGCGAACTGAATTTACTTGTCGCACTTCGGCTGCGGATTCGCTGTTGTGACTGTTCATGATTCGATTCAGCGGGTCCACGACAACCATTTACTAAAGAGCTTTTTTACGAAGGGAGTGAGCCGTGTCCGGTTGTAATGATCTCCCACTTTGCGAATGGCCTCCCCCTGAGTCGGATAGGGATGAATGGTCGAGGCGATCTTCTTCAGCCCCAGTCCGTGTGTCATCGCGAGTGTGATTTCACTGATCATGTCGCCCGCATTCGTAGCGACAATTGTTGCTCCAACAATTGTGTCCGTTCCGGCGATGCCGAGATCGTTTTTACGGGCGGCTTCTTGGCCGATGCGTTTTGGTTGGCAATCTGGACTTCCATCGAACGCGGATCGCCCCGCGAAGCGGCATTGAATTGGCTTTGGCCATTTTTCGAGAGGGTTGCGATGTGTTCAGGTCGAGAATTTGCGAGATCCCCACGCGCCGAACTCAAATCGTTGCGAGACAGATGCAGTTTGTGCTGCGCCTCTTCCAAGACTTGTTGTTGCTTAGGATCTGAGGACTTTGATTTGGTTCTGATCGATACGCCGCCACAAACCAATGTATCGACGGTATGGTCGGCTTTGTGTGCCAGTGATTTTGCGATTTCGCCGGTGCCGGCTGATGCTTTTGGCGTACAGTCCATCGCCTCGATCTTGAATTTGGTCGCGCACGTCCAATCAGGTCCGAATCCGCGATTATTGATTTTGGGCTATGTGCTATCGATGCTGCACCGCAATAGTGTCAACGACGCCTATCGCGAAACGCTCAGGCGATTGCACGGCAGCCAAGTCTTTGATACTGAAATTCCCCATGCGGCCGCCTTCAAGGAAGCCATTAGCGAGCGCAAACCGCTCGTGAATTATAAGCCCCGCGTTAAAGGTTCCAAACTGATCGCCGCATTAGGTGAAGAAATCGAGCAACGAGCCGCAGCAGTGAGCGGTGGAAAGGTAGCAGCATGAGCAAAGCATTTTTCAGTCGCAACGCAGAGGAACTTGCCGAAGACGCCGGTGCCCGCGAACAGGCGGGTGAATTGAATGGTCAATATACGGGTCGCAAGCGGGTGAACAATTTCGCCGATATCGCTCTGGACCGTATCGAAGCGGACCCACAGGCTCGCGAAACGTTCGATGAGAAGGATTTGGAAGATTTAGCGGCTAGCTTGAAAAAGCATGGCCAAAAACAACCCATCAACGTGCGTTGGGTGGATGAACGCCAAAAGTATGTGATCATCGCCGGCGAGCGTCGTTTTCGAGCCGCTCAAATTGCTGAGCTGGCTTATGTACAGTGCAACATCGCCCCCGAAGATATTACCGCCGAAGAAATCTTGGTTACGCAAGTGATCGAGAACGCCTTGCGCAAAGACTTACTTCCCAGCGAGAAAGCGAAAGCCTATCGGCAAGTGATGGATCAGCAGAAGCTGACGGCCACGCAACTCGCCGAAGAAATCCACGTCAACAAATCGACGATCTCACGCATACTTGCCATTCTTGATTTGCCGGAACCACTGCAAGCCCAAATCGATGCCGGGGAGATTAGTGTCAAAGCCGCGATCGCTCAAAATAAGGAGTCTGCTTCTGCAACCAGCAAGCCGGCCAAGAAGAAGAAACCCAAACGCACTAAGGAAGTGAAGATTTCCACCGGCGGTTACACGGTCACCGTGAAGGCTCGTAAGCTGCTCAGTGAAGAGTTGGTGGTGGAAGCACTACGCCAGGCGATCGAGCAAGTCCAGACGCATCCACGTGCGAAACTGGCTGCCTGATCGGGAGTGAGTGGCCAAAAACAGCCCCTAAACATGTTAATCCGCACTGAAAGGGGTGGTGATAACCGCTAAATTGACAAGATTGTTGCATTTGACCCGAAAAGCTAGGTAGTATACAAAAAGAGCCGCAGCGGAAGGCAAATTCCACTGCGGCAAATTTGGTCCTGATTATGGCCTGTAACCCGCATCGGACCTGCTTGCGTTATGTTAATCCTATTTTGTATCGGCTGTCAAGTAGCCCTCGGCAGGAGTGAGACATATGACGACGCAGACAGAGTGCGGTGCCTTAAAAGAAAAGGAAAACGCCATGCCTGATTCAACCGATGTAGAATTGAAAATAATTACGACTTACAAAGATAATCTCATCGACATACAGTCGCTTTCTCAAGCGGAAAAAGAAGAAATGTTTCCAGGGTCTGAACACCTCATGGTTAAAATTGAGAGTAATGGTTCAGAGCGAAAAGTATGG
>JAJDEE010000114.1 GCA_029259975.1 Planctomycetota bacterium | reverse complement strand
CGCGCACACCCTTAATGTTTCTGTGTGCTGCCTGTTTCGGGATCGCGCGAGCGATTAGCAGCAAAGAGGCCGAGCAAATTTCTGCCGAAGAGGCTGTCGCAAACGAGCCGGAACCCGCCGCCGAAGAACGAATCGAAGACTTTCTCAACGTCGATCCGATGGAAGTTGAAGTCGGCGTTGGGCTGATTCGCCTAGCCGATCCCAAACGGGGCGGCGATTTGCTCGAACGCGTCCAGCGCGTCCGGCAGAGTGTCGCCAGCGAGATCGGTATCATCATGCCGAAAGTTCGCATCCGCGACAACATGCGGCTAGAGCCTAACGAGTACCGCATAAAAATCGCCGATATGCCCGTCGCACAAGATCAACTCGAACCCGGACTGTTGCTGGCAATCGACTCCGGGATGACGACAAGCCCGATCGAGGGCATCGAGACCAAAGACCCTGCCTTTGGCACCGAAGCTCGTTGGATCGACCACGGGTCACAAGACCAAGCAGAAATATCGGGATACACCGTAGTCGAACCAGGAGCAGTGCTGGCAACGCATCTGACCGAGATCTGCCGTCGCCACGCAGACGAGATTCTCACTCGCGACGCGACCAAGCATCTCATCGACGAACTCAAGCAATCTCAGCCGGCGGTTGTCGATGAGTTGATCCCCAGCGCGATGTCGCTGGCGGAAGTGCAAAGCGTATTGCAACTCCTACTCAAAGAACAGGTTTCGATCCGTCAACTCGCGTTGATTTTAGAAACGCTTGGCGACTACGCTGGTAGAACGAAAGACCCTGTGCTGCTTGCCGAGTACGTGCGCCATCGTCTCGCACGCCAAATCTGCACACGCTACCGCGACAACGAAAGCCGCCTGCATGTAATCGCCCTTGATCCAGCAATGGAAGACCGCATCCGAGCCGGCTTCGAGCATAACGACCGCGGCTTGTTCATCCGCATGTCGCCACCGGCAATCGAAGCAACCTGCAACGCCATTGCTGCGGAAATTTCAAAACTTACGACCGCGAATCACACGCCGATCATACTCGTCAGTCCCCAAATCCGCGCAGCCCTCAAACAAATTGTCGAGAATCAATTACCCCAGCTCATCGTCCTCAGCTTCAACGAAATCACTAGAGATACACAAATAATAACGTTCGGCATGGCGGCGGATAAGTAAGAGAGGCGCGAGTCGCGAGTGAAAACTCGTAATTCGTAACATGAAACTCGCAACCCGAAACTCGAAACCCAAAACTAAAGCCATGGAAATCAAAACATTTCGTGCCAAAACGATGCAATTAGCGCTCAACCTAGTTCGTAGCGAACTGGGACATGAGGCGACCGTCTTGCACACACGTGAACTCAACACTAGCTTGATCGGTCGCGTGTTTCGAGGTCGGCAGTACGAAATCGCTGCTTCTGCCGAGATGACCGCGCCGACACGAGCGGCGCAGCCTGTTGCTGTTTCGCCTGCGGCAACCACGACCGTGCTGGCAGAGCCAGCGCTCGAATTCGACTATCGCGCCCGTTATCGCGATTTCTTCCAGCAACAGGCTGAGCAAGGCGGCCCTGACCAAGAAGCCCACGACGAGCTACATGCCCTCGCTGAGCAGCTTCGCGAACGCTCGCATCAATCGCCTCACCGGCAATTACCCGAAGCAATTTTTCAAGTTTACACCGACATGATCGAGTCGGACATCGAAGAAAATGTCGCCCAAGAGCTTGTCGAGCGGTTACGCAACATGGCGAACGTCGACAACGACGATCACGCCTCCATTCAGTCCGAATTGGTGCGGATGTTGTCTGACGAATTAACGGTCAACGGACCGATCGAAGCTTCGCCAGGGCAGGGCAGGGTGGTAGCACTAGTAGGCCCCACAGGCGTCGGCAAGACAACAACCATCGCCAAGTTAGCGGCCAACTATCGGCTCCGCGAAAACAAACGCGTTGGGCTAATAACTGTCGACACTTACCGCATCGCCGCCGTCGAGCAGCTGCGCACCTATGCCGACATCATCGACTTGCCAATGGAAATTGTCAGCACACCGCGCGAAATGCGTGAGGCGATTGCCCGCATGAGCGATCTCGATCTGATTCTCATGGACACGGCCGGCCGCAGCCCGCGCGACGAAGTGAAAATCCAAGAACTCAAGTCGATGCTCGCCGAAGCCGAGCCAGATGAAGTTCATCTAGTACTCAGCGCCGTTGGCGGTGCGCGTAGCCTAGTAACGACCGCCGAGCGGTTTGCGACGGTTGGCACAACGGCGATGTTGATCACCAAGCTAGACGAAGCAACTGCCCTAGGAAACTTGCTTTCTGTAACGCGAAAATGTGGCCTCCCCATCAGCTACCTGACCGATGGTCAAAATGTACCTGACGATATTCAAGTTGCTAAATCGAAAGAGTTGGCTCAGATGATTTTGAACGCCCCTTAACTGATTAACTGAATTCTAATGTACTTCGGGCCGCGTGGCGGACCGGCTATTTGCTCGCATTCACTTTAACTCGCGCCTCGCGCCTAACAACTCGCGCCTCATCATGTCCGATCAAGCTGATAAGCTCCGACAACTCGTTCGCAACACCGTTCGGCAGCATCCTGCGCTCGCTTCTGGAGTGCCAATGGTCGTCCTTAGCGGCGGCAAAGGGGGCGTGGGTGTGTCAACCGTTGCCACAGAACTCGCCGGCGAACTCGCGGCGCTCGGCACTCGCTCGATATTGGTCGATGCCAATCCGTTACAGCCAGATATCGCCTCACGATTGGGACTTGATGTCCACGGCTGCCTGGCCGATGTACTCGAAGGTAGTCGATCGGCGGTCGAAGTGCTTCGTCCGCTGGGCGAATCCTTCCAACTGCTACCCGGACGCTGGGCGTCTGATGCGCCGCCTGAGTTAGGCCGCGCTGCCGTTAAGCGTTTGCTCGACGAGTTGCGTTCGCTCCACACCCACGCTGATGTCATCTTGCTCGACGCTGGCAGCGGCATGAGTCCGTGGGTCCAACAGCTTTGGAAATCGGCTCAGCAGATTCTTTTGATTTCGACTGCCGAGTCCGTTGCTGTGATGGACAGTTACGCAGCGGTGAAACTCTCGGAGTGGGGCGACGTCGACGGCAAAATCCGTCTCGTGATCAACCAATGCGACGATCACCAATCCTCGAAAACCATCGGCGAGCGGTTTGAAGCAACTTGCCGCCGCTTTTTGGGCCTTCGCGTTTCACCGGCAGCGTCGCTACCCACTCGTCCAGACATTGTCACTGCCGTGACACAGCAGGACAAATCTGCTTCGGACCGAGAATTCCGTCAATCGATCCGTTTACTAGCTGCAGACGTGATGAGCGCGTCGCTAGCACTTACGGGGAAAATCTCGCAAAGCGGAAACGAGAACCGTTTGCCGAAGAATTTTTGCCTTCAAGACAATTCCCTAGACAACTCGCAAGAAAAATCCTTACAAAACACAAAATAGATTCAAGCGATAACACCGATCATGTCGATCAATATTGAAAGTCTGACGGACTGCAAACCTGTGTCAAACTGGCGCGTTTGCAGAAACTTTGACGTCACTACTGGTTTCGATCGACTGAGCTTTTCCTATGGCACGTTCCTACTCCGCAGTCATGGCATTGATAGGCATGGTTGTCGTCATGCTACGGGGCATGAAGAACGGCGCAGGTTTCGAGGGCACTGTTGCCGCGGGGCTTTGCTGGATGGTTTTGCTCGGAGCAGTCGGATTAGTGGTTGGCTTCATCGCCGCACAGACGGTTGACGAGTCGGTTCGCACTACCATCGAAGCCGAGTTGGCAGCGATGGCAGGGGCAAAAGACGCCGGTAAGTCAGCGGAAATTGGCTAGTCGAGAGACAAGTCAAAAAAACTGAAACACATCGAGAACGGAATCTCGCTGAACGAATACTTGAGAACCTTGTCACTCGACAGGGCCTCAAGCGCATCACGGAGGATTGCATGGCTACGACCGTCGCAGCACAAGATGAAATTACCGAAGTTTGGATCGAGTTCAAAAAGGATATCACCAATCGTCCTCTACGGAATCGGCTGGTCGAAAGATATCTTCCACTCGTCAAATACAACGGCGAACGTATTTGGGCACGCTTGCCCGACGGCGTCGAACTCGACGACCTTATCTCTGCCGGCGTGTTTGGCTTGATGGACGCCATCAAAGCCTTCGACATGTCGCGCGGCGTTAAGTTCGAAACGTATTGTGTCCCGCGTATTCGCGGTGCGATGCTCGACGAACTACGCAGCATGGACTGGGTTCCTCGGCTCGTCCGCTCGAAGGCCAGCAAGCTTAACGCGGCAGTTAAAAAGCTCGAAGCGCAGCATGGTCGTTCGCCGACCGAAATCGAGTTGGCCACGCACATGGAGCTGACTGTTGCTGAATTAGAGAAAATGATGTCCGACGCTAACGCCGTCGGACTGATCAGTCTCAACAAAAAGTGGTACGAAACCGACAGCTACAAAGATGTCCGCGAGATCGACATTCTCGAAGACAAAAAGGGCGAAGATCCCACCAAGCGGATCCAAAAGTCCGACCTGATGCGGCTCGTGACCAAAGGTCTCAACCGCAACGAACGGCTGATCATCATTCTCTACTACTACGAAGAGATGACGATGAAAGAAATCGGCTCCACACTCGACCTGAGCGAAAGCCGCGTCAGCCAAATGCACAGCGCGATCGTCCAGCGGTTGCAGGGACAGCTCGGGCGGCGGCGTCCAGAGTTTGGAACTTAAGAAATGTTAGCTGTTTGCTTTTGGCAAAATCTAGCCGCTGGCGCAAGTCAGCGGCTTTTTTTTATTTTACATACAGGACTGTGTGCGTATAATGCGTTTGTAGAAATGTCAGCAAACACCTGTGCCCTGGCGGTAAGAGACGAATGAAAATGAGTACGACCATTATTGCTCCCATCGAGTGGGTAGAAACGGTGGGCCAACTTGCACTCCCCGCCAAGGCGGACGAACGCTTGCAGGCGTTGATGGATCGCAACAACGAAGGGATGCTCTCTGACGTCGAGCGTACCGATCTCGAAGCCTTGGTCGAGATGAGCGAACGTCTTTCTTTGGTCAGAGCCGAAGCACTCCATCTACTCGGCCAGAAACCCTAATGCCTGCACGTCAGCAACTTCGACAACAGGTGGAGTCTCATGCGGGAGGGTGCTGCGAATACTGTCGCATGAATCAATCGTTGCAGGGGGCAACTTTTCATATCGAGCACATCATGCCCCAATCGCAAGGCGGCACGGATGTTTTGGAAAACTTAGCCTGGGCTTGTCCGAGTTGCAATTTGCACAAGTCGGATCGGACCCAGGCCGTTGATGCAGAAACGGGAGTGCAGGTTGTACTTTTTCATCCGCGCCAGCACAATTGGGACGAGCATTTCTTGTGGGATGAGTACGCAATGATGGGTCGTACTTCGATAGGACGGGCGACGACAATGGCTCTGGATATGAACCATATCCGACGCTTACAGATTCGCCAAGCTGAAGAGCGACTCGGTCTCTTCCCACCTCGCGACTCTACTGAAATCAAGTAGCCGATAGCGAGAAGCTGCCGCAGAATCGAATGCAGATTTGCACACTTCACGCAGATTTGCACAGATCGCGTTACGCTCAGCGAAAATCAGGTCTAGTTATTGCCGTAGGATAGGCTTCTAGCCTGTCCGGCCAACAAAATGATTCTCCTGACTGACAGGCTAGAAGCCTATCCTACGGCGCATAACCCCACACCAAACTTGACTTTACGCACGCGGCGCGGTGCAATAGAGAGAGAATCGCACCACCGGCAATCAGGGCCGCCGGTTTTCTTAAGAACAAGAATGCACATGCTTCGCTCAACACCCAAAACTAGCGCTATGTTGATAGCTGGAAAGGGGCGCCTCGCGCCTCGCGCCTTAACACTTGTCGAAATGCTCATCAGCATGGCGGTCACGCTGATCATGATGGCAGCAGTCGTCAACCTATTCGCCAACCTTGGCGCCGGCGTTCGCACTCGCAACGCCAGCATGGAACTCGGCTCCCAGCTCCGCCTCGCCCGCGCGCGGCTGTTCAAAGACCTCG
>JAJDEE010000113.1 GCA_029259975.1 Planctomycetota bacterium | reverse complement strand
CAGCCAAAGCTGCGAACAAATTCAACATCACGTCGATCGGGGCCAGCTTCAGTTTTTCATCCTTCAGCGGCACTCGCGACCGCCACCAGCCTAGGCAATCCTCCGGCGGTCCTTGCCATGCCTCGGCAGCGTAGTCGTGTCGAACCGTTTCGGTCTCGTGCCCTTTTTCTTGCATGGCCAGGACCGAAAAATAAACCTCGCCGGGCTGCATCGCATTGCCAGTTTTGGCACAAAGGCGACTACAGCTTCGGACCACGAGATCAAGCAACATGAGGTACATCGCAACTGGGAAGATCGGAGTTTGACCAACAATAAATAGGCGGGCGAATCGTACGAGAATCGACCCGCGAGAGCAAGCGAGAGAGCGTAGGCAAATGGATTCCGTGCTAGCAGCTAGCGTTGCAAACGTTTTAGCTGTGTGGCTCGTAACGCCTACTCAGCTCACTGCACCTCGAAAAACCGAGAATCGGTGCCGCCAGAACCGATTTGCAATTGAATCCGCTTGGCACAACGAGGACAGTGCCCGACGTAGGCGGTCTGTTCACGATTGGCGTAGACGCGAGAATAGACGTCGCAACAGACGAAATGGATGCCCAAAAAACGGCTGCCAACCCTCGACGAGTCAGCCGCTTGCGGCTTAGCGTCGCTCGTCAGATCGAGTTGTTGTCCCTTTTGGGGCATCGTTTCTCGCGATATTTCAGGTAATCGAGCGTTTCCAGAAATTTCCAGACACTATTATATTTCGACCTGACAATGCCGAATACCTCAATCAGGCCAAAGTAATCGTCATAATTGGACGTACTCGAACACTCGGTGCTCGCCAATCAGCGCGAACCTTGACACTAGTGGACACCTCAGATAGGATGAGAAGTCTTGCATACGCCGTTTCCGGTGAAGCCAGAAATCGAGCCTATGGAAATTAGAAACCAAGCAAAAATGATCATCACGTCTTTACTATCCCTACTGCTACTACTACTCGCCAAAGGCGGGAAGGCTTAGGGTTCATACAGACGTTCAAAACGACTAACTGACAAACCCCGAGGCCCTCCGGCCTTGGGGTTTTTTTATTGAGTTATTCTCCCACCAACCACAAAAATCTAATGTCCACTACTAAACAGCCACGACAGATCACGATCTTCGACACGACCTTGCGCGACGGCGAACAATCGCCTGGGTGCAGCATGAACCTCGACGAAAAATTGGAAGTCGCCCAGTCGCTCGCCGACTTGGGGGTCGACGTGATCGAAGCCGGTTTTCCGATCACCTCGGTCGGCGACTTTGAGGCGGTTCGAGAAATCGCCACGACCATTTCGGGAACGACCATCTGTGGATTGGCCCGTTGTCATCAGCGCGATATCGATCGCGCCTGGGAGGCGCTGAAAGATGGCGACAATGTACGGATCCACGTCTTTCTTGCCACTAGCGCAATCCATCGCGAGTTCAAGCTCAAGATGGACAAAGCTGAAATCATTCACCGCGCCGTCGAAGGCGTCACCCGAGCCAAATCATTCTGCGACAATATCGAGTTCTCGCCCGAAGACGCGGCCCGCACCGAGATCGATTTTTTGTGTGAGGTTGTCGAGGCCGCCATCACCGCCGGCGCAACTACAGTCAACATCCCCGACACGGTCGGCTATGCGACGCCAGCACATTTTGCAAGTGTGATTTCAAGCCTTGTAAATCGCGTGCCCAACATCGATCAAGCCGTAATTAGCGTCCATTGTCACAACGATTTAGGCTTGGCAGTAGCAAATAGCTTGGCGGCGGTCGAAAATGGGGCAGGTCAGATCGAATGCACGATCAACGGACTCGGCGAGCGTGCTGGCAACTGCTCGCTCGAAGAGGTTGTCATGGCGCTTCGCACCCGCGAAGACTATTACCAAGCAACGACCAAGATCAATACGCCCCGGCTCGTGCCAGCGAGTCGGTTGGTCTCGAACATCACAGGGATGTTGGTTCAACGCAACAAAGCGATCGTCGGACGCAATGCCTTTGCCCACGAGGCAGGCATTCATCAAGACGGCATGCTCAAAGAGCGGACGACCTACGAGATCATGCGTCCCGAGGATGTCGGCTTCACGCAAACCGACTTGGTGCTGGGCAAGCACAGTGGACGCGCCGCCTTGGCCGATCGCGCGAAGGCGCTCGGTTACCATTTGACCGATGAGCAGTTGGTGACCTTCTTCGACGATTTCAAAGCGTTGGCCGACAAAAAAAAAGAAATCTACGATGGTGACCTCGCCGCGTTGATAGAACAGCGAAAATCGCAAGTCGTGGATCAGTGGCAACTGGTCTCCTACGAAGTACAAGCAACTAGCGGCCAAGCACCAAACGCGACCCTCACACTCGCAAGGGGTCCAAAAGGGAAAACGAAAGACGTAACCAAGAGCATCGACACCGGCGATGGTCCGCTTGACGCCCTCTTCCGCGCCATCGAAGAAATCACCGGCAAGTCAGTTGTGCTCCGCGACTTCCGCGTTCAAAGCGCCTCACGCGGCAAAGACGCCCAAGGTGAGTCGAGCATCGAGGTCGAATACCAAGGCAAAACCTACCGCGGACGAGGTGTCTCGACCGACACTGTTGAAGCCGGCACAAGAGCCTTTTTGAACGCCATCAACCACATCGAAATCGGCGCCGCCGAACACAACCAACAGCAACCGACCGTTTAGCACCCGACGGACAAGGTCTCGCGGTGCACTCTCTGCCAAAAGCTCGGCGATGGCATCCGCAGCGCGCTCGGCGGCCTCCAAAAGCAACGCTTTGACTCGCTCTTTTTTAAGACAGAACTATCTGCACAGACATCGGTGGTCTCCTTGCCAGCACCGCGGAAAATAGGAAAGATGCCCGATGCTATCAAAAATCAACCAGATTTCCCACCTACACTCGTGACGCCTACCCAGTCGGAGAGGTTAGCCCTGGAGAATTAGCCAAACCCACTTCCCACCCGCCACAAACATTGCTAGAATGGAGTGCATGACGCGGGGTGGAGCAGCCCGGTAGCTCGCGAGGCTCATAACCTCGAGGTCGTCGGTTCGAATCCGGCCCCCGCCACTTGATGAAACTCTTGCTGAAACCTCACGTGCAGAGGCATTCTGACGCAGCCGACATTCAGATAAGGATCGCCCGGCTCTTGATTCTCTCACTCTGACTGCATTAAGAATGGGAAGGGGTCCAGCGGCGGCTTAGAAGCAGCAAAACGCCAAGAAATAGGACCGTGAGCGATGCGGGTTCGGGAATGGCTGTAATCACACGCAAATTATCAGCGCCCGCACCCTGGATCGCGACGATGCCAATCGTACGCCGGTTATTGCTGAGCGATATTTGATCGATATTCCCATGTACGCCCGTCGGAGAAGTATCATAGGTTACTTCTGAGAGACCTAGCACGCTGGTGGTGCCG
>JAJDEE010000112.1 GCA_029259975.1 Planctomycetota bacterium | reverse complement strand
AGTCTCACGCAAAGGCGCGAAGACGCAAAAGTAGGGAACCGCCGATAGACGCAGATGAACGCCGATAGACCGCTAAAAGAATCGGTTACATAAACCGCAATGATCTGCGTTAATCCGCGTCCATCGGCGGTTTCACAAATCTCTTTCCTTTGCGTGATGTTTTTTGGCATTTTTTGACATCATCCATCCACATGCCAATCGTCGAGGTGGATTTCAACGGTAACACGGCCTTGCCAACGATTGATTACCGGCCGAAAGGCGATCGCCAACGGCCCATCGATGTTGGCTAGCTCGTCTTCCCAATCACCACCGCCAAACGCGACAGCGCGAATCTTGACGCCGTGTTGATCGAGCATCATCGAAAGATGCCGGCCCGTTGCGCCCATGCGTTTGGGAGGGCCTGACAGGCGGACCTCGCTGGCGCACAGGACGGGGCGAGAGTTACCGTGGCCGAACGGGGCCAGACTTTCGATTTGTTCGACGGTCTGACGCGTGAGCATTTGCAATGACGCTTCGCCATCGATGAGTAGCTCGGCAATGCGAGCGGATGCAGGAATTTGTTCGGCCGCAATCTGGCAAAACGCGGCGCGAAAGGCATCGAGGTTCTGGTCTTTGATCTTCAATCCGGCCGCCGCAGCATGGCCACCGTGGCTTTCGAGCAGGTCGGTACAGGTGGCAAACGCTTCGTGCAGATTAAAACCAGGCACGCTACGTGCCGAGCCGGATCCAGGCTTCACGCCGAGCGGATCGCCGGCGATCACCACGACGGGCCGATGATATTTATCCGCCAAACGCCCGGCAACAATGCCAATCACGCCCGCGTGCCAGTCGTGATCGGCGAGCACGAAAGCCGGCGCATTTTCGTAGCCATCGATCGCTTTGATCTGTTTCGTAGCTGCGCGAGTGATGCTTCGTTCCAGTGATTGCCGCTGGAGATTGAGTTCGTCGAGATACTGAGCGATCGTGTCGGCCCGTTGTGCGCTTTCGGTCGTTAGCAGCTCGATCGCAATCTCTGCTTGTCCCATTCGCCCGGCGGCGTTCAATCGAGGCCCAATCGTGAAGCCGATATCTTCGCACTCAAGTCGCTTCTTGTCGCTGAGCTTGGTCGACCGCATGAGTGCCTCCAAGCCAACGGTCGGTTGTGCCTTGAGCGCATTCAAACCATGACGGACAAGAATACGGTTTTCGTCGAGCAGCGGCACCACGTCGCAAACCGTGCCAATCGCCGCCAAACCGACCGCTTGCAACAGAAATGTGCGTAGGCGATCGGTGACTTTTTTGCCGTCGCTGGCGCACTGGCAGATGGCCCACGCCAATTTGAACGCGACCGCCGCTCCGCAAAGCCCGGCGAAAGGATAGTCGCTATCGGGTAGGTCAGGGTGAACGATCGCCGCCGCAGTTGGAAGTGTCTCGGCCAACTGATGGTGATCGGTAATAATCAGCGTAAGCCCGAGTTCCTTGGCGACCTCAGCTTCGGCAACACTGGCAACGCCACAATCGACCGTCACCACGACTTCGGTTCCTTGATCGGCTAGCTTTTGCAGCGCGTCCGCGTTGAGACTATAGCCTTCATCAATCCGATTCGGCACGTAGAAGTCGACATTCGCGCCCAGCAAGCGCAGGCAACGCAGCAAGATCGCCGTTGAGGTCATGCCATCGGCGTCATAGTCGCCGTAGATGGTGATTTTTCTTTGCGACTGGACTGCCGAAAAAATTATTTCAGCGGCTCGTGTCGCGCCAGGTAAATCGGCCGGTTCGCGCAGGCCATTGAGCTTGGGGTGCAGAAATAGTCGTGCTTCGTCAGGATTTTCGATGCCGCGTGACAACAATAACTGGGCCACGATAGCAGGAATCCCCGCCGCGCGCTGCAATTCGGCAATGCTTTGTGGCTCGCTGTTAGCAATGCGCCAGCGTTTCGACATAGGAGCAGCGAGGAGTGAGGTGTGAGGAACGAGCAAGATGCAGACTAAAAGCGACGATCAGAACGAGATTTGTCGTTTTCCTCGCTCCTCGATTCTCGCTCCTAAATCCTCAAACTACTTCTTTTTCTCAACATGCAACGTGTGCTTACGTAACCGGGGAGAGTACTTCATCAACTTGAGCTTCTCGCCCCCCGTTTTACGGCGAATCGTGTAGTTGTAGTCGCCGGTCTCTTCGCAGACGAGGAAGATCGAGTCGACCTTCCTTTTTCGTTTACCGCCAGGTTTCTTTGCCATCGTATCACAGGGGGTTAGGGGCTAGGGAGGAAGACGCCGGGAGTAGGAGCTAGGGATACTTTCCCAGGCCCCGAATCCGAGATCCTGGTCCCTTTCTAGGTTTTGAACGCTAGATTCTAAGGACTTTTTACCAATTTTTCCAGTGGTGAATACCGCCGGGAAAGCGATTTGAGGGGTTATACTTGTGTTTGAGCCTCGTGCTGGGGATTTGAGGCCTCCTAGCTACGCCTGAAGGCTCACACGACTGAGTTTTCACCGCTGAAACGCGGTGTTGATCCAGTTTGGACTGCGGAAGAGAGAGCCGTGAATCCCTTGCCAGCAGAAAATCCGCCGCTACTTTCCGAGCCGCCCTCGGCGTTGCCGGAGGCCGCTTCGCGCGCGAGCGGTGAGACTGTCAGCTCGGCAGCGGCGTCCGAATCGCTACTTCCGGCCCAGTCCGCACTACGGAAAAAATCGTTCGGCCAACCTATTTCTCTGCTGGCGAGTGCCGCTGTACATGGGTTGGCGCTGGTACTACTGTCGCTGCTGCTCTTTCCACTGCCGAGCGACCGACCTCAGGCATGGCTGGCTGGAGCACTTAGTGACGAGGCCGAGACGCTCGAGCTTGATGTCAACGAGCTGTCCTCGGCGGGGGGGGAATTGTCGACGACCCAGGACTACGCTCTCGAATTGCCCACGTCTGAAAATTTGGCAAATTCCAGTATCGTCGAACCCTCCGAATTGGTTCTGCCCACAACAACCGCACCCTCGAATCGCTCGGCAAGCCTCACCGATGCAATGAGCCAACCCTTGGCCTCTCGTGGCGGCGGACTAGAGGGTCGCAAAGCAAGAAATCGGCGTAGCCTGGCTTTATCTAGCGGCGGGACTTCCGAGAGCGAAGCGGCTGTTGAGCGAGGCTTAGCATGGCTGGCGGCGCATCAGTTCGATGATGGCGGTTGGCGGTTTGATCTCGAGAGTTGCCCGCAGTGCGCAGGTGCTTGCCGTAACGCAGGATTTCGCTCGTCGACCACCGATTCGACCGGCTTGGCCTTGCTTTGTTTTTTGGGGGCTGGCTACACGCAACACGAAGGACCGTACCAAGAGACCATCGCGAACGGCCTCTATTATCTACAGCAAAAAATGCTGCTGACCTCGATGGGCGGCGATCTGCGCGATCGGTCGGTGCTTTCAGAACAGCAGGGCAATGTGCTCGTCATTCAAAAAAACGGCGACATGTATTCGCACGGCATCGCGACGCTTGCGCTGTGTGAAGCGTACGCCATGTCCCACGACGAGCGTTTTGTGGGGCCTGCCCAAGAGGCCGTCGACTTCATTGTTAATGCACAACACGAACAAGGGGGCTGGCGATACGGCCCCGGCGAGCCAGGCGACCTGTCGGTCACAGGTTGGCAGATCACGGCCCTCAAGAGTGCGCTGCATGGCAAACTAAAAGTTCCGCGTCATGTTTGGTATCGCGCTGCTGAGTTCCTCGATAGCGTGCAAGAGGATCGAGGAGCAACTTACGGCTATCTGAAACCAACGAGCAAGAAACGTACGATGTCGGTCGTCGGCCTGTTCTCGCGGATGATGCTGGGTTGGCCTCACGATCATCGGCCATTGCTCAAAGGCATCGCAAGAATTTCCGACCAGGCACCGCATCAAAACCACATGTATTTCAACTACTACGCCAGTCAAGTGCTTCGGCATCACGGTGGCTCTGCCTGGAAGCGATGGAACCCACGCATGCGAGATTACCTCGTCGAGTTGCAAGCAACCGAAGGTCACGAGACAGGCAGCTGGTACATCGACGAAGACTGGAGTAACCCAGGTGGGCGGCTCTACACCACGACGCTGTCGATCCTAACGTTGGAAGTCTACTACCGCTACATGCCGATGTATCAAGAAGCGTTTTTGGAAGACTGACTACAAATCAAATTCTTTTTCCGAACCGCGACCGTAAGGGAGTCGCACGATCGAAATTTTCAGCCGCGATGACGCTCCCTCATGGTCGCGGTTCGATATTGTTTAGGCGAGAGGCAGTTGAGAATTTATCTGATGGCGAAAGAATTGCTTAAAAATTAACCACGACGACACAACGGACACAACGTAAAATCTACGTTGTGTCCGTTGTGTCGTCGTGGTTCACTTCGTTCGTGGCAAAAATGGATGCCGGTTGGGGCAGCTAAATACCTATCTGACGCTCTCCTTATGAGGAGTTTCATTTGAAGTAGGGAAATGTTGTCGCCGAAAAACAGGGATGAGTCCGACGCCGACGCTGTGGGGGCACCAACCACGTCTCGTTTCGGACTCATCCCTTTCATTTACGAAGACGCCAAAAGACGCCTGGGTTTTTGGATGCAATACATGAACAACGTTGTGTTCGTTGAGATACTCATGAGTCGTGTTTCCGCCAGTTGACTGCCTTGAAAATATTTCTCGGCAACCTGGCGATCTACTAGAGACCCATGGCTTTGCGCCCCGACTTCGCAGCCGGTTTGCCTTGAGCGAGAAGCTCGTTTTGCGATCTCGCGCGATAATGTAGCGCGAGAAGCTCGTTTTGCGATCTCGCACGAAAATACAGCGCGAGAAGTTCGTTTGGAAAAGCGTGGCAGCGACAAATTGCTGCTACTAAACAAATAGTTCACGAAAAGCGGGTGGTCAAATAATTTGGCAGGAAAAAACTAGGAATCGCAGTTTACTCTGTTTGTAATATCATTCGACCCCTCGACCGGGGAGGCAGGCTATAGCCATTGCGGCGGTCGCTGCTCGTTATGAGCCGCAATACCTTCTTGAGCCGCCTCCGTCGAGCAAGAAGTTGCCCGCATGACAGCGCCTGCAGCAAGAAATGTTTCTAGTTGCTCGCCGACAGTCTCATTCAGTAAACGTTTCGTTAACTGAATGGCTTCGGGTGCGCCAGCAGCGCATTGGCGAGCAATTTCCATTGCGCGTGCCCACACTTTTTCGGGGGCGACCACTTCGTGAAACAAACCTAGTTGAAAAGAATTATTGGCGTCGATTATTGCAGAGGTCAACGACAAACGAGCTGCCTGCCCAACACCCAAGCGGTGACTAAGTAGTGGCACCGCGACGCCAGACACCAAACCCAAGCGTGGGTCAGGCAGACCGAAACTGGCGTCCTCTGCAGCGACAACGATGTCGCTCGCCAGCATCAGCCCTGCGCCTGCCGACAGCGCCGCGCCGTTGACCGAGGCGATGATCGGTTTGGTGATTTCCAACATCCGCAGCACCAGATCGCGCCAAGAGGATGCGTCGTCCCCCCAACTTTGCTGGTCGAGCGGTTTGTCTTCGTCCGCCTGCAACTCCTGCCACTCGAATCCCTCGCAAAATGCGTCGCCTGCACCCGTCAAAATAATCGCGCGGACTTTCTTTTCTAGGTACAGGTCATCCAGAGCTTCGTAAATTTGTTGCATCATCGACCGTGTCAGTCGATTGCTGTGGTCGGGGCGATTCAGAATAATCGTCCCTGCACAGTCGGTCACTTTTACTTCGACCCAATTATTTTCCATGTACATGGTACGTTCTATCTCCATTCTTTCGCCGGACGCGTGTCGACCGAGACCGTAATTGCGTCACGGGGGACAGGACAACAAAATTGCGCATGTTTCGCCTGCCAACGCGGCGACGATCCCGTTAATTCGCAACCCGGCAGATTGGATTGCAGAGAAAAATTGATGAGTTCGTTGTCGAACTCGACGCATAGTTTACGATCTTGGCTACAGCAGCGAACCCGAACCATTGCCTGTGCTTCGCTCCCTTGGGTTGAAAGTAGATCGATTTGCACTTTGCGACAGTTCTTGTCTTTTGGATTGAGCAAGGATTGCAACATTTGCACTGCGCTTTCAGCGGCCTCCACATCACGACATTCGAACTGGGCTTCAGCGGAATAACCGTCCTGGTAGGTTAGCCGCAACCACCACTCGCCCGAGGTGGCAAGGCCAGCGACGCCAGCGACGCGATACCTACCTAGCGACGATTCCTGAAACTCCAAATCGCCGACTTGGCAGTGGATATCAGCATGTCGGATGAAACCTTGGTCGTCTGCTACGTCGAGGATTTTTTGACGAAATAGTGCGGCGTCGAAATCCGTGTTAGGTTGCGCCTGGATAGTTTGTTCGGTATTCTGATCAATATCAATGAGGGACTGCGGCAGGTGAGCAACCGTAGCCAATGGTGCCAGTTGATCTAATTGCTCCCACGACCATTGCAAAGCGCTCACTGCGGCCGCGATCATCGGTGCCGCCAGGTCATAGCAACCCGCGACCACCAGCCGCGAGCCTTCGTCCCAAGCTGTGGCCAGTGGTCCAGCACCAAGTTCGATCTGTGCAGACAAAACCGGGTGAGTCAATTCGCAGAAATTAGTTTTCGTCGCATAGTCAATGAGTTCGACGCCCTCTGCCACCAGTTCGTCCAATTGCGGTAGTACGTTATCTCCGCGGATTGCCGAGAGCGGCATCGACGCGTCGTCATGCTCACACAGAAACACCGCCAACGCTTCCACACAGCCTCTCGGATTGCCGCCACCTGCGTTGGTGATGAGATGTAGTTTGGGGTCCAAATACAGTGTCTTGTGTAGTGTGCGCAGCTGATGCAGCAGCCCAACGGCATACCTCGCATCCGCAGGAAAAGCATTCGGCCAGACGTAATCCAATTGCAATACGTCCAAATCCGCCGTCTCGACAAGCCGGTCGATGGCGGCGTTAGGAAGATCGGAAGCGGAGATGATGCGTGCTAATCGCATAGAAACGGCATCTTTGGATCAAGGATGTGGTTAACAAAACGCTCGTGTTGTGTTCTGACAACATCACCAGGTCTGGGACGTGGCGTCTCGTCAACATCGAGAGTGGCCTGCGACGCCCAGCAGTCGAGTGGCGAAACGCGCAACTCTATATGAGCATGAAAGTTAGTGCTTGCAAAGGCCCCTTGGCGGTCCGACCGGCACACCCTCTGCAATGGTGTGTCGCCGAGCGAAGCCACCCATCAGATCGGGCTAGGAGGAAGCATCTATGACACGTCGCACCATGAAAAGTACTCCCGTCAGCAGCAAACCGAGCAGCAATGGTCATGCTGCCCGCAATGGCAGCACGAAAGTAGGTGCCGAGCTTGTCGGCGAAGCTAAGCAGAAGGTAGCCGCGACCGAAGAGAAGGAAACGAAGGACACTGCAGCCATCGACGATCCCGTGCGGATGTACCTCATGCAGATGGGCGAGATTCCAATGCTTTCCCGTGATATGGAAGTTACCTCGGCAAAGCGAATCGAAGCGACCCGTACTCGGTTCCGCCGTACGATGCTTTGCAACGATTTTATGTTGCACGGAGCAGCCGAGCTACTTCAGAAAGTCGCCGACGGCAATTTGCGGCTCGATCGCACAATCGAAATCTCGGTTACCAACACCGCCGAGAAAAAGCGTGTGCTCAAACGAATTGGCCCCAACCTGCAAACCATCCGTAGCCTCTTAGATCAAAATCAAGCCGATTTTCGCATCGTCGTTAGCCTTCGTGCGACCGCCGCGCAGAAGCAAGCTGCTTGGCGGCGGATGATCGTCCGTCGAAACAAAGGGGTGCGTCTTGTCGAAGAGCTGAATCTGCGACTACCACGCCTGCTGCCACTGATGAAGCAACTGCACGAGATTTCTGCTCGGATGATTGCTGTCAAAGAGCAGCTTGCTCACCCCGAACAGCTATTGCACTCGGGGCTGCAACATGAGTTTACCGAAGAATTACGCTACCTGATGCGAATCACCTTAGAAACTCCTCAGACCTTGGAACGCCTCAGTTCGAGAATGGTCAAGCGAAAGCGTCGATACGATCTTGCTAAACGCGATCTCTCGGCGGCCAACTTGCGGCTTGTCGTGTCGATTGCCAAACGCTATCGCAACCGCGGCATGAGCTTTCTTGACCTGATCCAGGAAGGCAACACAGGGCTGATGCGGGCGGTCGATAAATTTGAGCATGCTCGGGGCTACAAATTTTCGACTTACGCCACTTGGTGGATTCGCCAGGCGATCACACGTGCGATCGCAGACCAAAGCCGAACGATTCGTCTGCCGGTCCACATGATCGACA
>JAJDEE010000111.1 GCA_029259975.1 Planctomycetota bacterium | reverse complement strand
CCGTTTCCAGGATATGCTCAATGATGTTCGGCCCTTCGCGATGGACATAGTGCGGCGGGTAGTGCGAAATCTGTTGGACGTAGTAGCAAGCGGCGAGTTGCTTCCAACGCTCTTGCCGTTCTTCCGCCGAGAGGTTGTTTTTAATTAAGTCGGGTAAGATCGCAGTGCGCAGGTTTTTCACGCGAGCCACTACACCTTCGCCAGCGTCATTGAGTGCCCATTTTTTTTCGAGGCGTGTTAGTACATCACCGATCAAATTCTCGACGCGTTCTTCAAACTCTCCCACACGCGCCGCTCCCAAATACTCGACTTCCTTGAGCGACAACAGTGCTTGGCCGATCTGACGAAGTCGCTGAAGAATCGTCTTGTCCTTCTGCGGGTACCAAGAAAAATGCGATTCGATTTCTTCAAGAACGGGTGCCACGGTCGCTTCAAGATTGCCACGAAAGAAGTAACGAATTGCGATCGGATGGATAACGACTCCGCCCCGCGCATTATTCTTCTCACGACGTTTGGCCGCGGTGCGTGCGATTAGCGAAGTGCCATCCATTAGCAGTGACAGCTCGTCATTGTGTCGCGAGATCGCACCTTCGGGGAAAAGCACCAGCGGACGTTTGCCTTCGACCAATACGTCGATTGCCGTGTTTATTGCCTGGCGGTCAACTCCCTCGCGATAAACACTGAACGCACCAAGCTTGCGTGTTAAGAATCCCGAGAACCAATCCTGTTTGAACAAATGCCATGAGGCCATCGAGTGCAAGTCTCGCTTGATATGTTTGCTCAGCACGCCCAACAACATCGGGTCGGAAAGACGGCAATGATTTGGCGCTATTAGAACCCCGTGGCCAGCAGCGATCGAGTCTCGAATTCGTTGCACTTCGCGACACTCGACCGAATGGATGTCGTGAGCCTGACGTAAATGTCGATTCAGCATCAGTCTTGCTAACCACGGCCACAGTTTACCCCGGCCAGGTGGAACAAACTCATAAGGCTCTTCGATGATAACGTTTTGCATAATTAGTTTGTCTGGAGCAGCAATAAGACAGAGGGAGAAGTAACCCAACCATCAAAAGTTACCGACATCTCCTAGCCGGCCTAGCGTGCTGCTAAAGATACCGCAAAACCCTGTTGCCTGCCCAGTGCAACCTGCCTACGTAGAACAATCATGGATCAAGAACGCGCGACACGTCGACAAGTACAGAGGAACATGCAGAAGTAGCCTTATGAAAAAACTCCGCAAAAAACTCAAACCTCGGCGCGAATCGGCTGAACGCGATGCTGCTCGCTGGCAGGCTGATTTTGTCGACTATCTGCGCAGCGAATGCCACCTCGCCAAAAACACGATCGCCGCCTACGGTCGCGACATGGCCAAGTTTTTTACCTGGCTCGGCAGCCGCCGCCTGCAACAGTTACGAGTCAGCGATCTCGCTGGCTATCCGGCATGGCTGACCGAGCAAACGTTGGCCCCCAAAAGCGTCACCCGGCATGTCGCTTCGTTAAAGGTCTTTTTTCGTTTTTTGCAACTCGAAGGCGCGCTCACCGACAATCAAGCGGAGCTGCTCGGCACGCCAAAACTGTGGCAGCGCGTGCCCGAAGTGCTTTCCGAAAAGCAAGTGAACGAACTACTCGCCGCTCCACGAAAAACCGACCCATGGTGGCTGCGAGATCGTGCGATCTTGGAATTGCTGTACGCGACCGGCGCGCGTGTCTCGGAACTCGCCACACTGAAGTGTCGCGACATCCACCTGCAGGAGCGCTACGTCATTTGCCACGGCAAAGGCGACAAGCAACGCATCGTCCCGTTCGGCGAGCAAGCGATCGTCGCGGTACGGCGTTACCTCGAAGAGCAGCGCCCTCGTCTTGCCGCGCGCCGCGAGACCGCCAGCGAATGGCTCATCCTTTCACCGCGTGGGGCGCCGCTGCGCCGCGAGCGCATCTGGGAACTCATCAAAAAATACGCTGCCCGCGTCGGCATCCCCAGCGAGATCAGCCCCCACTCGCTCCGCCACAGCTTTGCGACGCACCTCTTGGCCGGCGGCGCCGACCTACGTCAAGTCCAAGAACTCCTAGGCCACGCCAGCATCGCCACAACGCAAATCTACACGCACGTCGATCACACGCGGCTAAAAGCGGTACACGAGGCGTTTCATCCGCGGGCGTAAGGGGCAGCCTGTCACCCCTCCTACTCGCCCAGCGGCGCAAATCGCACGCGTTCGACCAGCTTATGCTGTTCGCCGTTGGCGTCGATTTCGCCGGTGATGGCGGTGATTGCGTTCATGGCGTAGCGATATTTGAGATTATAGTCGGCTTCGATTTCGACCTCTTGATCGGTCGATCCGGGGCCGCCGGCGTCGCTGATCATGCTGCGGATATCATCATGCAACTGCAGAAAGGGCGTTTCACCACTGAATTGATTGTCGTTTAACTGCACACCCGCCAGCTCGCCGCTGTCTGTGGCGCGTAGCCGGACTTTGAGCAGCGGTGTTTCGCTTGGCTCGCTCGATTGGCTGGCTGAAGACGAAGGCATGCGGATATTGAAATCGCCCTCAGGCAGTACAATTTTGAACGTAAATACGAAAAAAACCAGCAACTGAAACACGATGTCGATCATCGGTGTCATTTGCAGAGTAATTTCATCGCGATGTTCGGTGTTGCGAATTTTCATAGCTCGAAACTAATTTCCTCCAATCGTACTGACTTCGCTTTGTTTGCCTCGCAAGGCGAAACGCTCGAATTCGAGTTCTTGGCAGGCTTGGATCACTTCTTGCACTTGGCCCGTTTTGGCGTCGCCGTCGGCGCGGATGATGACCGTCACGTCGGATAGTTTTTTTGAGGTGTAGCGGTTGATGATTTGGGTTTCGAGCCTTAAGGCGGATTTGAGCTGCGTTAACTGCGTCATCTCTTTGCCGCCGAAAATGTATTGATCGGTACTCGTCAAATGAATCGTCAGTGGTTGTTCGTAGGGCGAGGTGGGTGGCTTGGCCAGCTCGCTTGCCGGAAGATGGATGCGCTGATCTTGCTCGACGTCCGAAAAATTGATCACCAACATAAAGAAAGCAATTAACTGGAACGTCATATCGATCATGGGCGTCAAATCGCCTTCGACGATGCCCGATTTTCCTTTGGATTGAATACGCATGGAGGATCTCTTAGCTCTGGACGCGGGACTCTCAGCTCAGGACTCACGCTCAGGAAGATTTTTTCTGAAAACGGCTCATCAGGCCTTCGCTGACGATGCCGACTTCGAGTACCAATCGCGAGACGCGGTTGCGGAGCAGGTTGTAGGCTGCCAGGGCGGGTATTGCCAGCACTAGGCCGATGAATGTTGTGAAAAGTGCGGTCGATATGCCTTGGGCCAATGCTTGCGGGTCGGGTGCTCCGGTCGCAGTGTTGGCGATCAACTTAAAAGAACTGATCATACCATCGACCGTGCCAAGCAGGCCGATCATCGGGCTGAGTGTGCCAATGAGAGCCAAGTAACTGAGTCGATGCTCCAGTCGCATGTTTTCTTCTTCACCAACCTCCTGCATCGCTTCGATGGCCTCGCTGTAGCCAGTCGAAACTTTGGCAATGCCGGCGGAGAGAACATGGCCGAGGAAGGATTCGTCGCTTTTGGCCAGCTCGTAGGCGCCTTGATAATTTTTAGCGTCAAGATGCTGTTCAAAAGTTTCTACCAGCGCCGTAGGAACCACGTTCTCGCGGCGCGCAGTCAATAGATTCATCACGAACAAAGCAACCAGCGTGAATGACATTCCGAGAAACACCAGTCCGTAGAACCAGCCCAACGAACCGGCTGCCCAAGAGAGGTAGCTGATTTCTAGATCGTCGGTATTGTTGGAATCTGCTGGGGCAACGTCTTCCACACCGACTGCGTCGCCGTCTTGAGCGAAGGCAGGCGAAGCGGCGTGTGTGCCGACCAGCATGAAGGCTACCAGCAGGCAGAGGCCGGAAAGAAGTTGTCGCCCCCAGATACGAGTCATTTTTCCGTTAGTCCATTGCATGTTTATCTACTCGGATTTGTTCGAAGAAAGTGAGTGAGTTATCGAGACTCTAATCTATCATTCCAGCTACTATTGTCCAACTGCACTATGTCCAACTGCACTATGGTCTGTCACAGGCGACTGGTCCACTGGCTGCCGGGGTATTTGTCTTTTAATCGCTCTTGGGCATCGCGGGCACGGGCCGGCTTGCCCAGTTCGTTCCATAGTTGGGATAGCTCGAAGAGTGCCTTGGCGTGGTACGGCGCTGCCGAGCTAAACAGCAAGTCGACGTGAAGAAAAGCCAAGCAGGCCTCCTTTTTTTCGTTGGCTTGCAGATAGCAATCGCCCAGGGCGTTATAGGCTTGGGCAAGCAGCTTTGTGTCAGCCTTGTCGGCCTTGGCAACAATCTGGTTTATCGCGTCGGTCGATGCCTCGACGTTGCCTAGCGCCGATTGGCTTACCGCTCGAAGGAGCCTCGCCTCCAGCACCAGCGACTGAGCGACAGCATTACCCTTCGCCGCTTGAAACGCTTGGTCAAAGGAAGTGACAGCTTCCTGATGCTTGCCTTCGTCTTGCATCAGGCGTCCAATCAAGATCGCAGAACGAGCTTTGAAGTAGGTTGCCGGTGCTTTCCCCAACTTGGTGTACTGAGACCGTGCGCCTACGTAATTCTTTTCGGCAAGCATGATATCTCCCAGCAATTCGATAGCCTCGGGGACATGATAGCTTTTGTTATATTTGGAGAGAAATCCTGAAACACGTTTTCTTGCTGCTTCAAGCGTTCCTTGGCCCGCGAGAGCAAGTTGTGCGTTGCAGTACGTTTTCAAGAATTCGATCTCCTGTTCGATCTCTGGGCGTTCTACGTCTGTTTGATCAATTTGGCCGAGCTTTTTCAGTGCCTGTTCAAATCGGCCTGCGCGGGCAGCACGTCGCGCCGGAGCCAACTCGCTAGGCTCGCCAGCAAAAGTAATGCTCTGGATTTCCTCAATCGGCTTCTTGGTATCGACACCATTCTTGGTGAGAGTGATACTGAGGGCCGACATTTTTGTGATCTTGCCGGTTGTGATACCGTTGCGATCACGAATGCGATCAAGGCCTTGCGCCGCAACAGGCTGACCATTTAGGGCGAGCGTCAACAGCAGCAGCGAGGCGACAAAGCAATGTCTCAAGTGGTTGAGATCGATCATTTCTCTTGTTCCATTTGCTTGAGGAGTTTGAGGTAAAGCCCTTGCCAGCGGGGACCGCCTAGGTCGGGGTAAAGATGCTTCATCGACTCCAGATTTTGACGAGCCTTGCGAAGTTGTTTTTGACGAGTAGCGCCGCTCGCTAGCTTGGCTGCGGCGAAGCGAGCTTGGGCGGAATGGTAACGTGCCTCGAAAAATAGATTCTGATACTTCGCAATCTTGTCTGCCTGAGCTGGCTTGCCGGCTGTTTTTTTCTCGGCGCGACGCTTTGCCTGGTCAGCAATCGCAGCGAGACGAAGCCAGCCCCAGCCGAGGTTCTTTTTGTTTGCCTTTGGCAATGCCCCACGAATGGATTCTTCGAGTCGCTTGGGGTCCTTTGCTTCGGTTCCCCATTGCTGGAGCGCTGTGGCGGCGGCA
>JAJDEE010000012.1 GCA_029259975.1 Planctomycetota bacterium | reverse complement strand
GGTTTTTCAGCCTAGTGCTTGGGTTCGCGTTCTTCCTGCCAAAGCTGACGGTCTTCCTCTTTGGTTTGCTCGCCTTTTGGGCGCTGCGCGAGTTTATCACGCTCACTCCGACTAGCATGGGCGACCACCGCGCGCTTTTTTGGGTGTTTTTTCTCTTTACGCCATTACAGTTTGTGCTGGTTGCGTTCGACTTTTACTCATTCTACAGCATTCTCATACCCGTTTACGCTTTTTTGTTTATCGCGGCCCGAGTCGCCATCTCCGGCGATTATAAGTACTTTCTCGAGCGCGTCGCCAAAATCCAATTCGGACTGCTCGTCTGTGTCTATTGCCTCAGCTTCGCCCCTGCGCTGCTGTACATTCAATGCGAACACATGGACGGCAATTACGCCAACGCGCGACTCTTGTTTTTCTTTGTTACAATCGTACTTTTTTCCGAGCTACTGCAGTTCCTCTGCGGTCGGCTCTTTGGCAAGCACCTCATCGCCGAATCGATCGACAGCAATCGCACGTGGGAAGGCCTGCTCGGCGGCGCGGGGGCGACCGCTATTGTCGGATTGGCGCTTTACTGGGCCACGCCATTCCCATTTTGGTGGCAAGCGGGTGCAATGTCGTTGACCATCGCGATTATGGCCTCTGCGGGCGCTCTAACGATGTCCGCCATCAAACGCGACCGGGGCGAAGTCACCTCCGGCACGCTCATCGAAGGCCACGGCGGTGTCCTCAGCCGAATCGACGCGATCTGCTTCGCGTCCCCAGTGTTCTATCACATCACGAAGTATTTTTTCGGTGCCAACTAGCGGTCTATCTCAGGTTCGTTGATTAGTGATGGCATGGCGTCTCCTGGTTTTTTCAAGAAGAACTAGGGTTTTAGGCCCATCGCAAGGATAATGACGGTGCCAAAGACGAGTAACCGACGAGTAACCGTGGCCTTGAAAACCTTTATCGACGATCACACCTCCCTAGCAACTAAAATCACTGAAGAGACTCCTCTTCTTGCTCTTGTTGTTTTACACCTTTCACTCGTGTAATCACCTGTTTCACCAGACCGGTAAACGTATTGGGATCGCTTTCGGGAACGATCTGATCGCGTGTAGGATGCGTGTACCAACTTTGTATGATGTAGCGATCAGGTCGTCCGCCGCGCCGTTGATAGAGATCGATGAATTCAACGGTCTCCTTGCAGAATAGCTCGGCAGACGTATTGCCGCCGCGCTGGGAATTGAAGATTAGGTTGAACTCAAGTTCATGCTTTCGGACGTATTGTTCTACGTCGAGAATGCGGGCGATCCAATCAATCGATTTCGGGTCATATGGAAACTCGGGATTCTGAACCTCGCCGACGGCGTAGTCGTACGGATTGTCGACGGTGAATCCGCGCAGTGGTGCATCGGCCTGTTTGGATAAGCGGACGATGGCTTCCAAGGCCGTAAAGTAGTCGCCCCAACCTTCGTTGCCCCAGTAGGAGATCTCTCCACGGTATCCCCAGTTCGGGAAATTTGTCAGCGCAAAGAATTCGACGTTTGGGTATGCCTTTTGGACATGCAACATATATTGGACGAACGCCTCGGCACATTTCTCGATTGTCGGAAAACCCTCTCCGCTGCTCGGACGTAGCATGTGACGAATCGGACCGTCGACGTCAAAGAACTTTACCGTGCCGCCAAGCGCCTCGACCCGACGAAGTCGCTCGATTTCCGACTTGGCCGCGCGCAAGGAGTAGGTTTCGTCAAAGGGGCCAGACTCTCCACAGAAGCGGTCGCGAAGAGGATCACCCTTTGCCGCAGGGAAACATCCTTTTTCGATGATCATGGGAATCTTATGGCGGTTCAGAACGAGAATGATCTTTTCTAGCGCTCTGGGGGCATCGACTTTTCCTTGAAACGGCCAATCCTTGGCCTCTTGATCAATCTGTTGTGTCCAGAGCTTCACCCCGTCGACGTTTTTTTTGACGAAATCCCACTGAGCATCTTGCTGGACGAGGACATCGGCTGGCAAAACAGCCATCCACACTTCAGGAGTCCGCATGCCCGGCGTCTGGTCGTTGCCGACAACTGTCTGCACGCCAACGCATTGCAGGTAAAAAACGAAAAGAACTATCTGGGCCAACATTCGTCTGTCCATGGTGCTCATCTCCTTCGATGCAGTCGGAGTTGTAAAACTTTGACTCGTTGCCCTAAACTCTCCACGGCTCCATCGACCGAACGCATCCGAATTGTCGGCGATAGCCTACGATTGTGTTACATCGCGAGAGACATCCATTCCTCGCAGTTTGCTAGCGGAGCGGAAAATAATTGCAATTGGTGGCTCGGCGTAAGACACAATCGCGTTGACAACACAATCTCCGCTCCATCGAAAATGGATTCCATATCAAAAGTGTGCTATCTCATCCTGTTATGAATTGCGGCAAACAGAAGGCTGCCCACCAACCACAGCGAAGCGCTTGTAGGCTCCGGGATGGCAGAAAAATCGAAGGTTGCTGAGACAGGCTCGTGGTCTGAAAGGGGTGCACCGGCGGCATCCGAGAAGAGAGCGCTCGGCACATTGTAGGAGGTGGGCACCAATTCAACAGTCGCTCCACTTCGGAAAAAGACCTTGTCTTTTTGCTCGCAGTCGCCGCCACTCATCCCGTTTTCAGCACAAGTATTGAGTCTTGGCCCAACGGACGGAGCGCTTCCACCGAGGACGATTTCCACCCACACATCTTGGAGTCCTGTTTCCTGAAGA
>JAJDEE010000110.1 GCA_029259975.1 Planctomycetota bacterium | reverse complement strand
CAGCCAAATGATCGCCATCGTCAGCAGGACGAGCACGATCATCGTCCACAGTGCAGGCCCCTGCAGAAAGGCAAGCCCGCCGGTCGACGTATCGAATGTTTTGAAGCTGCCGATTTGTGCTAGCCCAATCACGATGGCAAGCCCATTCACAAACCCGAGTACCACCGAATGGGGAACCATGCGAATGAGTTTTCCGAGTCGCCCAAGACCGACCCCGATTTGTAACAGCCCGCACAGGATGACTGTCGGAAATAGATATTCAATTCCTTGCTGCGCCACCAAGGCAACGATCACTACCGCCATCGCGCCGGTAGCGCCGGAAATCATCCCAGGCCGCCCCCCAAAAATGGCCGTGATCAAGCCGATAAAAAAGGCCGAGTACAGACCAATCAACGGCGACACGCCCGCGACGAGCGCGAACGCTACCGCTTCAGGCACAAGGGCTAATGCAACAGTAAGTCCAGAGAGAAGGTCATCTTTGATCGACGCTGAGCGGGAACGGAAAAAATTGAGCATGAATACCGTGTTGTAAATCTAAGGTGAAAACAGACGCCTAACAGAGCGCAAAAACATATCGCAAAAAACAGACAGACAGACCGCTAGCCGCCGACATCGTTGGTGCTAGCGAGCGCAAAAGAGCAACTGGCGCTCGTCTCAACAGAAAGGTGCCGCCTTGGTGGTTGTCCTCCAATCCGCATGGGATCAACAGGAAAACGAGGCTTCACCCTTTCAAGTCACCCAGGGAAGGCGACACAACTGGCGGGGTAGCCCCACAGTATAGCACATCGGGGCGGGGAGATCGCCCCCAAAAAAACAATGACCCCTGAGCAAGTCTCAAAAACCCATTTCCAGTATCTTCTCAACCGCTAGTCGCTGTGTTTTGAACGGTCAGGGTCAGAGACGGGAGCTCGAAACGGCAACGAATTCGGTCACGGAGGTGGGCATACGCGCTCACGCCGAGTATTTTCGAGAGTAATAAAGGTGTCAAGTACTGCTAGGCTGTCTAGCAGGCAAACTGCAAAGTCAAGAAAATCACGTGATCGTGACGGAAATATAAAAATGAACCACGACGACACGACGGACACAACGAGTTTATTGCGTCGTGCCCGTCGTGTCGTCGTGGTCATTCATCTTTTTATAGCTAGCGGAGCAGTCAGAAGAGACTTTACAGGCCCGCCTGCGGAACGGACCAGGCGAACTGCAAAGTCAGGAATTTAGCAATTGAACAGAAAACGGGGAGAACAGAAAACGGGGACTGAAACAGAAACAGAAAACTGGGACTGGTCCAGTTCAAGTTTCTGCTCCTCTTCCCCCGGCCAAAAATCGCCTCTGATTTCTCGGCGGTGATCTGCTAAATTGACTTCGGCGTTTCACTGCGCCGCTTGTTCTTTGACAACTTAACCTGCTTGACTTTTGCGACCCCCTGTCGCACTCGGACACGCTTGCAGACCAGTGTTTGCAGCCCGTTGCCGACTGGTTTTGCGAGACTTGCGAGGCCCAATATCGCAAAAGTCCCCAGGTGTTGCTGGGCGGATTTTCAAAATGAAACTACTATGACAGTACGGAGGCAAATCAGAACGGCGTAAATCACCCAGACTTTTGCGAACAAAAACACTTTTTTCGAGGGTCGCAAATGTATCTGGAAATATACCTACAACATCCCGGCGCAAAAAAACACCTTGCGAAATCACCACAGAGGACGCAGAGGATCGCAGAGGAATTGGTTTCAGGAAGTCGTCTCCTTCGCTCTTTCGCTCTTTCCTCTGCGATTCTCTGCGGCCTCTGTGGTAAAATTTGCGTCGTGTTTTGCGTCGTGTCGTCGTGGTTCAATAGCCTTGCTCTGTAGTAGAACAAACTCCTTGAATTGAGGCTGGTAACTTTCCATCTGCCGCTCGCTTGAGAATCTACCCATCGATTTCCGATTCGATTTTGAGAATCTTGTCGACACGGCGTTGATGTCTGCCGCCCTCGAAATCGGTCTTGATCCATATTTCTACCATGCGTTCCACATTGCGTGGGCTGAGCATATCGGCCGAGAGGCACAGTACGTTCAGGTCGTTGTGCCGGCGGCTGATTTCAGCGGTGATTTCGTCGGTGCAGGCGGCGGCACGGACTCCAGGAAACTTATTGGCTGTGATGGCCATGCCGATACCTGTGCCGCAAATGAGAATGCCTCGGTCGACAGCTCCTTCGCTCACGTTTTTGGCGACGATTTCAGCGAAGTCGGGGTAATCGACGGCTTCGGTCGCTAAAGTCCCTTCGTCGGTGACTTCATGCCCCTTGGTGCGCAGGATGTTTGCTAGTTTTTCTTTCAGGTGATAACCCCGATGATCGCTGCCAATCGCAATTTTCATATTCTGTACCCTTTCTATTTCAATTCGATCTCGTTGATTCGTTCTTTCAAAGCACTCTCGACTTGCTCGGCACATTCGCGATAGACCGACACGGGTGCGCCAATCGGGTCGCCTATGTCACGACCATCGAGCCGTAAAGTATGTGTTCTAGGAGCGGCGTCAGGCCAGCGTCTCAAAATTGCTTGTCGGTGGCCGCCGGTCATCGTCAAAATTACGTCGGCATGACGGACCAATTTTTCGGTCAGCGGTTGCGAGACGTGGTCCGCCAGGCAAAGCGATTTTTCTTTCATCACACTAACAGCTTCAGCGGTCGGACCCGAGCCGGGTGCGGCCGCGATACCAGCCGATGCGATCAGGACACCGCGCTGGTCGAGTTGTTCGGTTGTGCAGCCGAGCTTTTCAGCGGCTAGCCGACGCATGATGACCTCGGCCATCGGACTGCGGCATGTGTTTCCGGTGCATACCAATAAAATGATCATACTGGAAAGACGATCCAAAGCTGATTGACTAACTACGCCTTCTCGAAGGCAACTAAAACTGTCGGCAGTTGCTCGCACAACGGTCGAAGGTTGACCATAGTGGCAAGCTCCACCATCGAGGACAAGTGCTACCTCATCTCCCAAACTCTTCACAGCCTGCTCAGCGGTCACGGCCGCTGGCTCACCCGAACGATTCGCGCTGGTCAAGGCAATCGGGCCAGCCAACATTTGCAAAATGGCTAGGACTGTTTCGTGGGCGGGCACTCGTAACCCGATCGTACAGTTGGGAGCCACCGCTTGGCGAACCGATTCAGGCAATTGCTCCGCTAAGCTGTTTTTCTCACTCTCGTCTACGACCAAAGTTATCGGCCCAGGCCAACAACGTCGAGCAAGTCGTTCGGCAATTCGACCCATTTGTGGGGCGTAGTCAAGTGCTTCCTCAGCACTTTTAATCGCTAAGGCAAGCGGAGCTGTATGGCTACGCCCTTTGGCTTCAAAAATTCTTTGTATGCCATTTGCACTGCGAGCGCTAGCACCTACTCCATATACGGTCTCCGTAGGAAAAACGACCAAGCCGCCTTCTGCCAACGTTTGCACCGCCCGATGCACGACATCGCGGTGGTCGTCGGCTTGGCGAAGGTCAATCACTTGGGGTGGCATAAGTCCATGTTATCGGGAAACCGTGCCAACCGAAAGCGGCCTCAAAAGCAGCCTGCTTTCGACGCTGGAATAAGTGGTAAATTCGGCATTCCGCTACCTTTTTACTTGCCAAGCGAAGATTCCGCAGGCTTATGGCGGGCGGTTCGTCCCAAAAAACGCCCGCTAGCGCGTTGCGGCTGATGACGCGGTAAGGAAGAATAACTCAATGACCATTGCCCCAATAACAGATATTCGACCACTCGTGGCAGTGCTGCGCGCGGGCATTGGTCATTGGGGCTTGGTCATTGGTCATTTCCTATTGCTTCTGTGCGGCTGCACTCACTCGCCGCAGGCTGTGGGCACGGCCGATCTGATTTGGGGCAAGCCGGGGATTACCTCCGGGCGATTGCAGAAACCGCGTGCGATTGCGATTGACGGCCAAGATCAGCTTTACATTGTTGACATGACGGCGCGGATTCAGGTTTTTGATGCCGACGGAAAATACCTGCGCAGTTGGAAAACGCCGGTTAGCAAAAATGGGCGGCCTTCGGGGTTGACGATCGACCAATCCGGACGGCTGTTGGTGGCCGACACACACTACTACCGGATGCTCGTCTACAAAGCGTCGGGCGAGCCGGTCGAAGCGGCGACCATTGGCGGCACGTTGGGACGCGAGCCGGGCGAGTTTGGCTTTGTTACTGACGTGGTCGAAGATTCCGCAGGCAATTTTTACATAGGCGAATATGGCGACTTTGATCGCATCCAGAAATTTACGCACGACGGCGAATTTCTCCTACAATGGGGAACACACGGCAGCGATCCGGGCCAGTTCAGACGACCTCAGAATATGGCGATCTATGCGATTGACGGACAAGAACAGATTTGGGTTGCCGATGCCTGCAATCATCGTATCCAGGTTTTTGACACCCAAGGCGAATTGCTATCGGTTTGGGGCGAAGAGGGTAGCGACATTGGCCAGCTTTACTATCCGTATGATTTGGCATTCGACGACCAGGGGCATGTTTACATTTGCGAATACGGCAACCATCGCGTGCAAAAGTTCACGCTCGACGGAAAGCCAGTCGGTAGCTGGGGCCGCCAAGGTCGCGGTCCAGGCGAACTACACAATCCGTGGGCGCTGGCGCTCGACAGTCAGGGGCGATTGCATGTGTTAGATTCAAATAATCACCGAGTGCAGCGAGCAGTGTTTTAGCCCCCGGCTCTGCCGGGGGATTCGTCAGCAATAATTAGGTTATCGTAATCATTCTTAATCAACCATGACGCAATCCCCCGGCAGAGCCGGGGGCTACATTGATATGTTCAACCACTCCCTAGCCTTCGACAGCCCCAGCTACCTGTTGCTGCTTTTGCTACTGCCGGTGATGTGGTGGTTGAGTTTTGCTGGCTTGTCGGGCCTGGGGCGTTGGCGGCGGATTGTTGCACTGACACTGCGAAGCATCGTGTTTTCGGCCATTGTGTTAGCGTTGGCCGATGTGCAGTATCAGCGCCGTAGCGACAAACTGGCGGTGATTTACGTGCTCGATCAATCGCTGAGCATTCCGATCGAGCAGCGGGCTGAAATGGGCAAGTACGTCAACGCTTCGATCCTTGAGCATCGCAGCGGTTTTAGTGATAACACGTTTGAAGATCGCTACGCGGTGATCGTCTTCGGACGCGACGCGGGCGTGGAGATGCCGCTGGTTGACGTCGGGATATCGTTGCCACCTCGTGTCGAAACGATTCTCGATCCCGAATACTCCGACCTGTCGACCGCCATTCAACGTGCCAAGGCGATGTTTCCGTTCGACGCGGCCAAACGTATTGTGCTGGTGACCGACGGCAATCAAAACCTGGGTAACGCCCAGCGCGAAGCCAAAGCCGCGACCGCCGCCGGTGTGAGTATCGATGTGGTGCCTGTGATATTGGTGCCGCGTAGCGAGGTAGCTGTCGAAAAAATCGACGTGCCGGCTAACGCCCGACGTGGCCAGCCGTTTGAAATGCGTGTCGTGCTGGGGAACGATGCGCCCGAGGGCCGCGAGCGCGCGGTCGCGGGCAAGCTGCGAATCATCCGCAAGACGGGCGAACGCGAAGAGACCATCGTCACGCAAGATATCGTCGTGCCGCCTGGCAAGCGGGTGTTCACGATCTCCGAGGAAATCGATCAGCCCGATTTTTACACCTATGAAGCCCGCTTCAGCCCCGACAATCCGACGGCCGACGGCATGACGCAAAATAACATCGCCTCAGCGTTCTCGCATGTACGCGGCAAGGGACAGGTGTTGCTGATCGAAAACTGGGACAAGCAGGGACAGTTCGACCACCTCGTCGAGCGGCTTCGCAACGAAGACATCGCCGTCTCGGTCGCGCCGAGCGACCGGCTGTTTAATTCGCTTGCCGAGCTGCAGCGTTACGACTGTATTGTCCTCGCCAATGTGTCGCGTAGCACGGGAACCGACGGCGACAATATCAGCAGTTTTTCTGACGACCAAATCAGCATGCTCGTCCGCAACACACGCGAGATGGGTTGCGGTCTGATCATGCTCGGCGGACCCGACACGTACGGCGCCGGCGGTTGGACCAACACCGAACTCGAAAAGGCGATGCCTGTCGATTTCGAAATCAAAAATACCAAGGTCGTCCCCGTCGGCGCATTGGTGCTTATGATGCACGCCGGCGAAATTCCACGGTCCAACTATTGGCAAAAGCGTATCGCCTTCGAGTCAATTAAAATCCTCGGCAGCCGCGACTACTGCGGACTCGTACAGTGGAATGGCACCGACCAATGGCTTTGGGGTCAGTCGAAAGGCGGGCTAATCCCCGTCGGACCGAATCGTAAAATGATGCTCGCGAGGACCGACCGCATGACGATCGGCGATATGCCTGCTTTCGATCCAGCGCTGAAAATGTCTGCCACGGCATTCGCAGGCGTTCCCACTGCCGCAGTGAAACATATGATCATCATCAGCGATGGCGATCCAACTCCGTCGAAGGCGGCAACCCTGAGGCGATTGAAACAACTGGGCGTCAAAATCAGCACCGTGGCAGTCGGCTCGCACGGAAGAATCGGCAGCACCGAGATGCAGCGCATCGCCACGACCACCGGCGGCAAATACTACGTCGTCAAAAGCGCCAAAGCGCTGCCGAAAATCTATCAGCGCGAAGCACGCCGCATCGCCCGCCCGTTGGTTTTCGAGCGAGAAACACCCTTCCGACCCAACATCGTCTCGCAACACGAAATATTGCAAGGCATCGAGGGCGGCGTGCCGCCGATTCGTGGTTTTGTCCTGACGACTGTCAAGGAAAATCCGCTGGTCGAAGTCCTGCTGCAATCGCCACAGCCGACGACCGAAAAAAACTCGACGGTGCTGGCGACTTGGACTTACGGCGCCGGCAAAACGGTCGCTCTGACGACCGACGCGGGCAATCGCTGGGCCAATCGTTGGTCCTCCTGGGACGGCTACGACAAGCTATTCAGCCAAATGGTCCGCTGGGCAATGCGCCCGACGAGCGACTTGGATAATTTCAGCGTCGCTACCAGCGTACGCGACGGCAAAACGCAAGTCGTGATCACCGCCACGGGCGCCGACGACGAGTTTCTCAACGATCAATCGATGTCAGGTTCGGTCGTGGCTCCCGACATGGCGTCGGTTCCGTTGCACATCGAACAGACAGCCCCAGGTCGTTACGTGGGCGAGTTCCTCTCGGACCTAGCTGGCAGCTATTTAATCGTCGTCAACCCGGGTCCAGGCCGAGCGCCGATTCGCACGGGCGTCAACGTCGGCTACTCTGCCGAATATCGCGACAACGAAACCAACATGGCCTTGCTCAAATCGCTGGCCAACATGTCCGCCAAAAACGGCCCACTAGGCATGTTGGTGGAAACGGGGCTTAATCTTAGCGATCCCAAAGAGCTGCTCGCCGCCAACCCCTTCCGCCGCGACATGCCGCCAGCGATCGCGAATCAATCGATTTGGCCGTGG
This sequence comes from Planctomycetota bacterium, assembly GCA_029259975.1. GTDB lineage: Bacteria > Planctomycetota > Planctomycetia > Pirellulales > Lacipirellulaceae > Bythopirellula. Next base: position 726 of record JAJDEE010000110.1, on the reverse strand, counting down.
TTGATTCTGGCCGGCAGCTGCGTGTTTTTTGCCGACGTTTTTGTGCGGCGCGTGCAGGTCGACTTTGAATGGCTATTGCCACTGCTCGCACGGGCACGCGATTGGGTGTTGCGGCGCGAGAAAGCCACGCCCATGCCTGAGACGATGGAGCGATTACGAAGCCGCAAGCGCGAAGTCGGCCAGCAGATCGAAGGACGACGCGCCGCGACGCGCTTTGAGGAGCCGATCGAAGCGCCCGAGGCAACCGACGCCATCGCGCAAGCTTCTGCCACGGTAAATCCCACCAAACCACAATCCAAACAGCTCTCCGACGAAAAGCCTGACCAAGCAGTCGAGCCTTCGTACACCGAGAGATTACTCAAAGCAAAACGACAAGTCTGGCAAGATCGCGAAAAACGTTCAGACGATAAGAAATAGCTGCGTTCCTTAAATAAGTTCAAAACACTAATCTGCGCTGATCGACGCTAATCAAAAAAAGATTGTCTCCTATTAGCGTAGATTAGTGTTCCTCCAAAACGGAAAGTGAAAATCCTCCATGAGCATCGGTGAATCTATCGAACAACGGGCACAAGAGTTTGCTGCCCGTTACAAGGCCGTTCAAGAGCAACTAGGACGCGTGATCGTCGGGCACGGCGATCTGATCCATGGCGTGCTGACCTGCTTGTTTGTTGGCGGGCACTGCCTGATCGAAGGTGTGCCGGGGCTTGGCAAGACGCTGCTGGTGCG
>JAJDEE010000109.1 GCA_029259975.1 Planctomycetota bacterium | reverse complement strand
CACCGCTCTGCTGGGCTGCCAAAGCAACCACCGCCGTGGTTAGCATTCCAATTGCGAGCGGCTCTTCTTGCCCGACGACGAGCAAGTTGTTGCCGCTTTGACGGCGCAAGGTGAGGCCGGTTGGCGGTTCGATGCGTACAGCGGAGCCGAGCCAACAGGTTGGTTCGCGGAGTTCGCTGTCGTTGCGTTGTTCGATCAGGTTGACGAGGGTTTCGTTGTCGCGCGGGTTGGCGGGGACATTGCCCTCGAACACGATTGCTGGTTCAGGTGGCGGCGCGTCTGCCGGAAGTTGCTCGCGGATTTGCCTGAGATATTTTTGTCGCTCGGCGTCGGGCAACCAAACAACTTGGAAGGGGCTGTTGCCTTCGACCAAGCCATTTTGGTCGTTGTAAATCGCTTCGCCCGGGCGGCTCAGTAGTCGAGCCGCCGAGTTTTCGTCGCTGAGAATTAAATGAGCGTCGGCGTCGCTGCATTCGAGCGCGATACGCACCGCCATTTGTCCCAGAGTGCTACGGGCCAACGAGTAGCTGCCGGCCAGTGTTTGCGAACCGAGCAGCACGTGGATTCCAAACGCGCGGCCTTGCCGCACTAGCCGATCGAGCAGCAGCGCTGCGTCTTGTGATAGCTTGTCGTCGGCGACGAACAGCTCTTGGAATTCGTCGATCACCAGCAAGATGCGGGGCATCTTGTCGTCGCAGGCGTCGCGCAATCCGGCCAGATCTTGCACGCCCAGTTCGCGGAAACGCTCGCCACGTCGGCGTAGTTCTTCGTCGAGACGCTGGAGCACGCTGACGCCAAACTCGCGTTCGCTTTCGATCGCGATCACGCGGGCGTGTGGCAGCTGACCGGTGGCGTACGCCTTGAATTCGACGCCTTTTTTGAAGTCGACCAGATAGAATTCGATTTCATCGGGGCTGTAGTGCAGAGCGAGATTGGTAATCAGCGCGTGCAGCAGCGTTGACTTGCCCGAGCCTGTTTTGCCCGAGACAAGGACATGTTGCGCCGTACCACGCCCCAACTGTAGCGATTGCAAGTCTTTCGCGCCCGCGCGACCGACGGGGACAATCAATTCGTGGGCCGTGCTGCCAGTCCAAAGTTCGTCATCAGACGGCGCGACGACGGCGAAGGGCACCTCGACGCGGCTCGCTTTGTGCGATTCTTCGCCGGTTGCGCGTAAAATTTCGTTCAATCGATCGCGTGGCGGCATACGATCGAGTTTGAGCGGTAGTTTTTCGTAGAGCGGATAGTTCCACGACAAACGATCTTTGGCCCACTGCAGATGCACGGCGTCGCTCAGCAACCTCGACATGTCAAAATCGTTGGGCAGTTTAATCGAGGTGTCGACGCCCAACAACGTATAGACTCCGCAGCGCGGTCCGGCGGCAGAAATGGTTTGCAGCTTGCGCATTGAGGCGTCGCTCAGCCCGGCGGGGAAATTCGCGACGACCAACACATGATACGGCTCGGCGACTTCGCCCGCTTGTTGGTTGTAATCGTGAAGCGTGGCGAACTCGTTGCGGAGATATTTTTGCAGCACCTTTTCCATGTGGTCGGAGAGCAGGCTGAGCCGCTCGTCGATCTGTCGTCCATCGGTCCAGATACGTGTGCCGACCAGTTGTTCGTCGTAGTCGGCGAGGTGCATGAAGGCGGCGAAATTCTCGCCAAGAGCCGACGGATCGATGATCGTGAACCGCAGCTTACCGGCCGGTACCGTGGTCAAAAATCGCAGCATCATCGCTTGCAGCACGTCGGTAGTAGCCTTGCGGCCATCTCCGTCGGCTGAAACCACCAACCGCGGCAGTTCGCCCAACGGCATCAGCGCCGGCAATTCGAGGTGTGTCTGCTCGGGCCGTAGCCGTGGATCGTCGGACACGCCGTTTTTGACGACCGACAGCGGCAACCGGCAACTGCCGAACTGAATGGCCGTAGGCGGCTCGGCGGGACGCTGCCAATCGCTCCACTCGGTGGTCGACCAATCGGGGAAGAGCTGCTTGCACGCTGCACGCATAGCTGCAAGTTCGTCGGTCACGGCCTGAAAGCCTTCGCGCCAGCGCTCGGCCATCGCCTGCCAAGCCGCGTCGTGTGCCGACTGAGCTTGGCTTTTGCGCTGTTCGTAGCGGTCGCGATTTTGTTGTTGTTGCGATTGACGTTGAGTGGCCAGTTCGTCGAGCTGCGGCGGAAATTTTTCTTCTGCCGCACCCTGCGCTTCATCAAAGGTTTGCTGGGCGCCTGCCAGTCCCTCCTCGAGCAGCCGTTGGGTGTGTTCGGTCTCGGCCTGCTTGCGAGCTTCGTTTTTCTCGGCGGCTTGGTCGCGTGCAGCTTGAGCCGCGGCCAGATCGTGGTGTTTCGTCTGATTGATTTTTTCTGCTTCGCGTCGGCTCCTGTCGCGTGCTTCGTCCTGCGCGGCGCGTTCCAAGTCGTCGGCCTGCCTGAGGAGTCCAAGAATCCGCGCGTACTGCGTTATCGACTGCCGCTTTGCTTTGCCCCCAACAAGCAAATAGATGCCTCCTGCCGCAGCGCTGCCCGCCACCAATCCCAACAGCGGCGTCTGCCACCACGACCAATCAACCAACGTACCACCAGCAACAGCGGCTACCACGCAAGACGTCAGCCACCAACCCCAAGGCCGCACGCCCTCCAGCAACACCGAGGGCAACCGCTGATCTTGCAAGGTCAGCACCGCCTGGTGAAGCTGGTTTAGGTTGGCCTGTTGTCGCTCTTCGGCCTGCTTCGTTTCGAGAGGGTCGTCGTCCGTTAATCCGTCGGTGGTCGGCTTGACTGACTCAGCAGCAATCAGCAACCGC
>JAJDEE010000108.1 GCA_029259975.1 Planctomycetota bacterium | reverse complement strand
ACATTCGCCAGCCCTAGCTTCGCTTGCTCGTTCTCTGGCTCCAAAGCAACCCATTGCTCGAAAATGGTTTGCGATTGCTGCCAATTGCCAAGCACTTCCTCAGCAGTAATCCACCATTGAAAGTCCGTCGTTCCAATCTCAATAACACGCCGCTTGCGATCTGACATGTGCTTTACCAATTCGAGGGCGTCTTGGCGAGCTTGCTCGGTTCGCTCAAGAACAAGATCGATCCTCAGGCGTTCAAACGCCGCGTGAGGTATGACCGAGACGAGAGGCTCTAGCACGTCCGCAGCCTCCTCAAGCCGCTCACCTTGCGCCAACCAAAACGCTCGAAACAGTTGCGTTTGCGGCCCAGTAATTCCCAATGTCTCGAGATGATCCAGATGCACTTTGGTCGACGCCCTGGCATCTTCCTGTGAAACATCTAGCTGGCCACTCATCAATCTCTGGATGATCCAAAAATGGGCGTTGGGGTAGCCCGGTTGGTCTTCTGGAGCGAGGAGGAGCATGCGCTGATAGGCCTCGTCGAGTTTGCCTCTCTCAGCCAACGTTAGCGCCGTACGAAATTCGGTAAGCTGCGTGTCGACTCCGAGCTGGGCCAGCTTCTGCTGATAGAGGCTCGCACGCTCGAAATCTTGCGAATCAAGCATTTCACGTACCGCTGCTGAGTAGTTGGCAATCAGCTTCGATTTGCCAAAGACGGTATGCCAGACACCCAATCCAAGCACCAAACTGGCTAAAAGGATCGCAGGCAGCGCCAACAAGCCGCGCCGGTATTCACGAGTCTCCAACCAACAATAGACAAACAATCCTATTGCAACCAGCAGACGCCAAAGGGGCTGAAGCAACCTCACAAGCCACAAGACGGCACGGTCGAGATTGAGTTTCTCAGCCAATTGGAGAACCGCCATGCCAACCTGGCTGAATAGTCCTCCGAACTTAGAAAGTGCCCGCGTTAGCGACTCCGGAAAAATAGCCGGCAAGACACGTCCCACAATCCGTAGAGGCCAAAAGAGCAGCCGAAAGAATTGTAAGAAAATCGATTCGACCCGATCGACTTGTTCGGTAGCCGCTAGAACTTTTCTAGTAGTTCCACCGACAAACCATTCGATCGGCGATACGAGCGCAGCACCTAAACGAGCTAAGCGTTGAAACGCCATGGCTCCCCAATGTTTAAGCTGACTGAACATTATTGATATCTCAATCTTCGGTCTTGTTTACGGCCACAAGTTCTCGGAATTTAACCCGTGACTCGAATAACAGACTTTGCAATTCCTGCTTCAATTCTTGATCTTCTGACGTACTCGCCGTAGCAAAAACTTGCACCTGAAATAGTTGCGGCGCGAGATTAAGCAACAGCCTCCGACGCAAACGGAACCAGGGACGAAAGAGAACCGCATCGCTAGGTGGTTCCGCCAATGCGCCTCCGGCGTCAAATCCGGCAAAGGAGATATTCGCGCTACCTCTGGCAGAGTCTTCTAGATCACTCACAACATACTTCCAGTCACCTGCAAGCTTGGATTCGTTGTTCGACTCCACAAGTCGGTCTTGAATCGTCCAACCACTGTTGCGATAGCACACGCAAAGGTCGTGCCAGCCCCCCAGATATGGAAAATCGAGCGAGACGGTAGCTGTCACGCCTTCTTTCTGCTGATGTCGGTAGTAATAGGTGCGAGAATACTTGCCAAAGTCGCTGTAAACTTCCCGCTCTATTGCATCAAACGACTCACGAATCCAAGGCCCAATATGCTTTGGAAGCGATTGGTCGTCGAGAGCCAGTGCTTGCTGGATCGCCTGGGAAGCTTCAGTCGTTTCCGACGAAGGCAGCCAGATTAGTTGCACAATGCCAAGCATCAAAAACGGTATCGACCAGGCAACGGCGGTGGACTTGCTCGGCCGCGCAAAACTCGAGCCAACGACAATTGGAGCGGTGTCGTCAATAGCATGAACAACCGAACCAGTTACGATCGGTCTTGTTCGATTCCACAGGCGGACCAGTAGATTGTTCTGGCCAGCCTCTCCCAAAACCGACGTAGTGATAGGTGCTAACAACAGGAGCAGCAAGTAATCGGTACTAATCAGTGCGAGAAACATCAGCGAAAATAGCACTAATCCTAAAGCATCATGCACGACTCCGAATGAGAGATCCAATCCATAGAACTGGTAACTAACCGCGATCAGGCAAATCCGTAGCACATTCAACGCTAACGCCCAAGTCACACCCATCAAAACAAGGGCTACTAAGTGGACGAAACTGCGGTACTTCCATACCGCGTAGATTGCAGCACACGCAATCATCGACATGACTGAGATAATTCCACTGCATGCTTCGTCGACAAAAAAATCCTTGTTCGGCAGTCGAAGCACATTGCCAGACATGAGATGCAAGATACCCAATAGCTCAAGAATCGCACTGCTTAGCTGCGAGCTGAGTCGCTGCAAAAATGTGATAAGCCAATTGTCGGCACCAAGCGGCAGTGGAACGAGTAGCCATAAGAGCAGCCAGATTCCCCACAAATAAGGTATCGCCCGCTGCCGGCCCAACATCGCGAAAACCGCAGCCAAGCCTATGTTGAGCGACACAAATGCCAGCCACGGCGAAACAACTAAGATCGCGCCGACTAGCAGCATCACTGCAATGGCGGCGGCCCACAAGGGCAAGCTCTTCCTGAGTTTTATGGCTGGCGCATCCTCGGTTGCTAGCGGCCCGGTTGCTAGCGGCCCGGTTGACGTTGTTTCAGCGACTTGCGATGGCAAGGGAGCTTCTTGCCAGCGACTCCACAAAAAATAGACCGCTGCAGCAATCACAAAAGGAAAGTACTGATACTGTTCTTGCTGCCATAACGACCGAAGATGCAGCACCGCCAATGGAGCGTGCCCTAACAGTACGGCTATGGCAAATAGCAACACCGGATCTTTCCAGCGACTCCGCTCGGATGTCTCTACAGTAGTGATGCTCGTCGTGCTAGACATCAGTAAGCAAGCTTGGTCGTTCAAGAGTTCCTGGGAAAATTCTAATACCTCGTTGATCGCGGTTTCTGACCGCTGGGGAGCAATGATCAACTATTGTAACATCTAGGGTTTGCCTTAGCGCAATCCGTTAAGACCCGAATGCAGCAGAACCCATGAGCAGTCCATTTTGGCTAGAGGTTCAAAATGCGTCAATTTGCCCAACCAGCAGCCATTCGAGAAGTAGACAGAATGCCACCGGCTGCGATAGCCCAAGATTACTGAAACTACCATCTGTTGTGAAAGCCTTTTTTTAACTACAATGGGGTTTCACGGCACAGTTACGACTCGGGCTTACCAGCCCTTCTTATTTCGAATTTAGGCGCCCTTGATGAGCATTGCGACTGCCCTCGTTACGCTGGTTGTGGCATGGTTGATCAGTTTCTTGTTGACTCCCTTAGTATCAACATCGGCCAAACGGTTGGGCGCTGTAGACACCCCCGATGGTCACCGTAAAAACCATCTGCATGCGATCTCTACCTGTGGTGGTATGGCTGTAGCGATTTCTTCTACTGCGGCTGTTCTGTTGATACTTTACTACGGCACATATCTAATGGACTCGGGTCTTTTAGAATCGGGCCTTGTAGACTCGGAGACAGCAATCGTAAATCCCCTCGGAATAGCGAAGGGCACGATCCTCGCTGGTCTGATGCCAGCCGCTTTGGTTTTGGTTG
>JAJDEE010000107.1 GCA_029259975.1 Planctomycetota bacterium | reverse complement strand
ATGCCACCACCTACCAGGTGAAGCACATCTACGGATCGTCCGAGTACCGTTTCGAGTTGATCGAGCGTTTGTGCGTAGCAGAGTGCTAAGCTTTCCAGGCAGCAGCGGACCAGCTGGCCAATGGTTTCTGGCTCGGGTTGGTTGGTGTCGCGTGCGAATTGACGGATTTTTTCGTCCATATTGCCTGGAATGGCGAACTCGGCGTGGTTGGGATCGATGAGTGTGCGTCCTGGTTCGGCGCGTCGGGCTTCGTCGACCAGCTGTGCAAAGTCGCGTTGATCGCCCCGCTGTTTTAGCTCGCGCCGAAGTTCTTGCACGAGCCACAGGCCGGCAATGTTTTTGAGTAGTCGGATTGTCCCCTCAGCGCCCCGCTCGTTCGTACATGGGACTTGCCGTGCTTCGTCGGAGTTGATCGGTTGGTCTAGTTCTGCACCGAGCAGCGACCAAGTACCGCTCGATAGAAAAGCCCAATTTGCCATGCCAACAGCTGGAACTGCGGCAACTGCCGAGGCGGTGTCGTGCGATGCTGGCAGGATCACTTGCAGATTGGCGGGCGCACCGGCTGCTAATGCGACTTCTGGGCGAAGCGTACCCAACACAGTTCCAGGTTCGACGAGCGGGCCTAAAATATGGGTCGGTAGACCGAGGCTTTCCATAAGGCCGCTGTCCCATTCGCCTGTTTTCACGTCGAGCATACTGCTCGTCGAGGCGATGGTCCGTTCGGTCGCAAGCTCTCCAGAGAGCCAAAAATGAAATAGATCAGGCAAAAAGAGCAAACGCTCAGCCGCGTCGAACAGCCTGGGTTCTTGCTGGTAGCGTGCGGCAACTTGAAACAACGTATTGAATGGGAGGAGCTGGATGCCCGTTCGATTGTAAAGCTGTTCGAACCCGCCCAATTTTTCAAGCACACCTTGGCAGGCCGCATCGTTTTGCGGGTCGCGGTAACAGTGGGGCAGCGCGAGCACCTCGCCACTGCGTCCAACGAGCGTCCAATCGACGCCCCAGGTATCTACGCCGACGGTCTTCAACTCGGTTTGGTTTTCTTGGCACCACGCCGACGCTTTGCGCAGGCCGGTTAGCAGGTGTAGCCAAATTCCCGTCAGATCCCAAACGGGTCCCGCCGGGGTTGGACAAGCAAGATGCTCGAAGCGATGGACTTCTTCCAAAGCCAACTGCTTGGGATCGCCATTGAGGATACCAACGATTGCGCGGCCAGAACTGGCGCCGAGGTCAAAGGCTAAATGGGCGATAGGCATGAATAGAAAAGTGTTTTTGCGTAGTGTTGATATCACGCATAATTCCACATATGATAACCTGTGTCAAGCATCCCATAAACGACACCAGAGGTAGCAGAGGTAGCAGGGTGAGCGGTACTAAGCATGTCAAAAATCCCGATGTCATTCTCGTTGGCAGTGGCATCATGTCGGCCAATCTGGGGGCTTTGCTGAAACGATTGCAGCCCGATCTCAAGATTCAGCTTTACGAGGTCACCCACGAGCTTGCCCAAGAAGCCTCCAACGGCTGGCATAATGCAGGCACGGGACATGCGGGGATTTGCGAGTTGAGCTACACGCCTTTTGTGGGCGACGATGGCTCGGTCGACATCACCAAGGCGATCGAGATCTTTCAAGAATTCGAGCTGTCGAAGCAATTTTGGGCGCATGCGGTCTCGACAGGAATGGTCGACCAGCCACGCGATTTTATTAACCCGGTGCCCCACATCAGCTTTGTCCATGGGCAACAGCAAGTCGATTTTCTGACCTCCCGTTACAAGGGCATGTCGGCTCACCATTTTTTTCGTGACATGGAGTTCACGACCGACCCCGCAACGATTCGCAGTTGGGCGCCGCTGTTGATCGAGGGTCGCGAGGACATGCCAGTCGCGGCGACCAAGATGGTAGCGGGCACGGATGTCAACTTTGGGGCAATCTCGCAGAAGCTGATTGCTTGGCTCGGTCAACAAGAGGGCTGCGGAGTTGCGACGAGCCATCGCGTGATCGACCTCGAGGAAAGCTCGTCAGGCGGCTGGGAAGTGCGTATAAAAGACCTGCAAACCAATCGCGTGATGACGAACAGTGCGAAATTTGTTTTTGTAGGTGCCGGCGGTGGTAGTCTGCCATTGCTGCAGAAATCGAAGATCGCCGAGAGCAAAGGGTTTGGAGGGTTCCCGATCGGCGGCCAGTGGCTGGTTTGCGACAAGCCCGAGATCGTGGCGAAGCATCAGGCAAAAGTTTATGGTCAAGCACTCGACGAAGCCCCCACGATGGCGGTGCCGCATCTCGACACGCGGATTATCGACGGTAAGAAGTCGTTGTTGTTCGGCCCCTTCGCCGCCTGGACAACCAAGTTTCTGCACGAAGGCGGCAGCTGGACCGACTTGCCGCGATCGCTCAAGCTTGATAATCTCGGCACGCTGATAAAAGTGGGCCTAACAAATTTGCCGCTGGTGAAGTATCTGGTCAAACAAGGCACGCAAAGCATGGCCTCGCGCATGCGTCTGCTACGCACCTACTACCCCGAAGCAAACCTCGACGATTGGAAGCTGGAAGACGCCGGCATTCGCGTGCAGGCGATCAAAAAAGAAGACGGCGAAGCGGGCATCGTCCACTTTGGCACCGAAGTCGTCACCAACGCCGACAAAAGTATCGCCGCACTACTTGGCGCGTCGCCTGGCGCATCGGTCTCGGTCTCGATCATGCTGGAATTAATTGCCACTTGTATGCCGCAACTTTTGGACATGCCTCCCAGCGACACGACCATCGAAACACTGATCCCTACGTACAGAGAAAACCTACTCCCAGCCGAGGCAGCCGATCGTTACTTTCGGCTGAGCGAGGCAGCGAATCAATTGCTGGGCCTGTTGTAGCTGAGTGTTATTCGCATCAGCCGAACGCTTCTAAAATGACACAGCAATGGCAGTAGCCTCGGCCTGTTTTTACTGATTGGACGGCTGGTATACCAAGCTCGATGGCCTGCCTCAGATCAAGTGATATTCCAAGTGACATTCCAAGTGACATTCCAAGTGACATGTTGCTTTTTTGCTACTGGAACATCCGCTTTGCCGCCGCTTTGCCTCGTGTTTTAATCGCAGCGTCGATGGTCTGCATTTGTCTTTCACTTAATTGCCAAGTCATTGCCGCTGCCGATTCCTCGAGCTGCCAGCGACGCTTAGCGCCGCACAGGGCGGCGGTGATGCCAGGCTGGCGAATCGTCCAATTGATCACGACCGCTGCCACCGACTGGTTGCACGCGGTAGCGATCGTGCGAAGTATTTTGACAAAGGCCATATTCTGCTCCCATTCTTCGCCTTGATACATCGGGTAATTGAGTCGATTGTCGTCTGCCGCCAAGTCGCTTTTCTGCTTCAGCTTGCCTGCCAGCAACCCTTTCATAAGTGGCCAATAGACAACGACCGCTACATCATGCTTCTGGCACCAAGGAATCGTCAGCTGTTCGATGTCGCGTTGCAGCATGTTATAGGGCAATTGGACTGCAGTTAGCGGGCAAACGGCATGAAACGCTTCGATCTGTTCCAGCTGGCAATTCGACACCCCGGCATAACGAGCCTTGCCCTCGTCGATCAACTGACGAATCGCTCCGGCAGACTCAGGCACTGGGACTTTAGGATCAGGAGAATGCAAATAATAAAGCTCGACACGATCGGTTCCTAACCGTTGCAAGCTTTCCTCGCACTCGAGACGGATTTGCTCGGGCCTCGCGTCCTGCGTTTGCTTGCCAGCATCGTTGTAGTGAATTCCGCACTTCGTGGCGATCACAAATTCGTCGCGATGGTCAGCAATCGCGGTTCGCAGCAGGGTCTCGCTTTCGCCATTTGGCCCGTAACAATAAGCCGTATCGATGAAATTAACGCCCAAATCGGCGCAAGCCCGGATCGTGTCGATACTGTCCTTGTGATTCACTCCAAGCGAGGTCACCCCAGCAATCGGCCATGTACCAAACGCTACGGGCGAAACTCGGAGGTCACTTTGGCCCAACGGTCTGCATGAGTCGTGCATTTCAGCAGCATACCCTCTTTAGCCGTGTTAGACGACTTAAGGCGAGCGGCAATTGAGAATTTACCCGATGGCGAAAGAATTGCTTAAAAATTAACCACGACGGCACGACGGGCACAACGCAGATTTTACGTTGTGTCCATCGTGTCGTTGTGGTTCACTTCGTTTGTGGCAAAAATGGATGTCGGTTGGGGCAGGTAAACCTATCTGCCGCTTTTAGTCCTTCAGGGGTGCAGAGAAGGAAAAAATCCTGACACAAAACCACCCATAAGGACTAGTGGGAAACCGCAAGTAAATCGAAGAGGCCCGGACAAAAAAGTTGCAACGTTTCAGGGGGCGGGTATAATGCATTCATACCAGTTGGTTTCTCGTATAGGAACTCTGGGCTAGATCTCGTACGATTGTGTCGTCGAGGTTGCTTTGGGGGGGCACGCTTAGCCTTTTCCACTGCGGTAGCAATTTTGCGGAACAGATTTTGGAATATGTGGAGTGAGAACTAATGCAAATCACATCAATGAGTAGTTTACTTACCCGCGCTATTTTTGCGCTCGCAGTGGCGCTCTGCGCCTTCGCTCCACAGGCCAATGCCGGCGTAATCAATCACGGCAACTTCATGGGTCCTAGCGTGGCCTATATCGACGTAACAGAAACCTCTAGCGATCCAACGCCTCTTTTTGGTGCTCCTATCACCTTTGGTGATACGCTAGCCTTCTTCGAGCCAAGTTCTTCAAACCCTAGTCTTGGTTTCAGTGCGCAGTCAGCCGGAGGAATCGGTGATATTACCGATGGCTTCCTGAATGTTACCATCATGGCGAAGCCGGGTAATGGTATCAGTGATCTAAGCTTTTCCGAAGGTGGTGACTACACGATGTCGGGTTTGGGTGCAGCTCTGGCCCAAGTAAATGCTGCGTTGCTCGTCTTCGAGCTTAGCATCATTGAAGTTGATGGTGCCCCCATCGCTCCTGTTGTGCTCAGCGATGCCAAGACAGCGACCTTCAACCTGCCAGGTGATCCACCGTCGGCTTCGTGGAGCTTGAGTACTACGTTTGATCTCGATGCCGCTTTGGTTGGAGCAGGTCATAGCTTTTCTCTCGGTGCAACCAAAATTGTTGCTAAGCTTAACAATACGCTGACTGCCTTGAGTCAACCTGGTAGTGTTGCAAACATCGTGAAGAAGAACTTTGACATCATTCCAGAAACTCGTGTTCCTGAGCCTAGCACAGTGGCTTTGGTGGCCATTGGCTTTGTTGGAATGCTGGTTAAACGGCGAGCTATCTAGTGTTAAGGGCCGCTTTACGACGTCCACTTTCTCCTGTCCTGTAAATCTCCGTCGTTGCCGTTTCGCCATCGAACCCTTATTTTGGGCGCCCTCATTTTGGGTGAGAGTAACTCACGATGGCTTAAATTCCAGTTCCGACTGAGGCAGGACTGTTCCTCTAATCGGCACTTTCGAAAAAGTGCTCCAGGTTCGTCGGCCAAGG
>JAJDEE010000106.1 GCA_029259975.1 Planctomycetota bacterium | reverse complement strand
AGCGACATCCAAACCAATCCACCCTCGATCAACGAGGCGGTCGAAGCCAGCGGCCAATCGTTCTCACACACTCTCAGCCAACTGCCGCCCAGCGAGGTAATCGAAGAGATTGAGGCGGCTGTTGATATGCAGAAGCTTGAGGATCAGCTGATGCGCGAGGGCGTCAAAAAATTCGCCGATCCGCAGCGAGCATTGCTGGCACTGCTGGGTGAAAAGCGAGCCGCGTTGGATTCCTAGCCTGAATGGGCGACTGGATGGGATCGCCAGCTTTGACTCGAAGTATTCCGCCAACTGTGGTACGATTCTTAGAGCTGCAAATTTCGAATCCGCCAACTTTCGTTGCCTCTCATCCCGGCAAAATATCCTATGTCTATCGACCCCTACTCTCCCTGCCCCTGCGGCAGCGGCAAAAAACTAAAGTTCTGCTGCTCTGATCTCGCGACAGATATCGAAAAAGTGCAAAAAATGGTCGCCGGCGATCAGCCGCATGCTGCGTTGAAGCATGTCGAGCAGTTGCTGAAAAAACAGCCGCAACGGGCGTCGTTGCTTGATTTGCAAGCCTCGCTACAGCTATCGATGCACGAGTTCGACGCGGCCCGCAACACGATCGGCGATTTTCTCGAAGCACATCCGCTCAGCCCAACGGCCAACGCCCAAGCAGCAATCCTACTGTCGGCAATGGAAAATGGCCGCAAGGCGGTGGGGCCATTACAAAATGCGCTCGAACAGCTCGACCAAGAAATGCCGCTGCGGGTGCTCGAAGCCGTCGGCGCCGTCGGTCAGGCGCTGCTAATGCAAGGCGAGCTGATCGCCGCCCGTGCTCATTTGTTGCTTTATGCTGCCATCTCGGCCGAAGAAGATAACCGTGGCATCGAATTGCTTTTGCGGATGAATCTGCAGGCCGGTCTGCCGTTGTTACTACGCGAATCATGGCAGTTGGTCGCTTGTCCTGCTGAGGTCGAGTGGCAAGGCAAATTTGAAAAAGCAGCCCAATTTTCGATGCAAGGTCTATGGCGTCAGTCCGAGGCTCTCTTCGCCCAGCTACGTGAAGAAGTCGGTCCAGTGCCCGAGGTCGTCTACAATTTGGCCCTCTTGCGTGGTTGGCTGGGCGATGTCGCACGATTTGCGGCTGGCTTGCACGAGTACGCCCAGCTCGAGGTAGAACTCGACAATGCCGTCGAGGCCGAGGCGCTCGCTCAGCTCGTCGATCCCGAGCTAGAAGATCCTAAGCTCGACACGGTTAAAGCAACCTACGAATTGACTGATTCTAGTATCGATATCGAAGCACTGTCCGAGCAGTTCGCTAGCGACAAACGTCTCGAAGAGTATCCCATCAATCCGCAGGACTACGACGACGAGTTTGCCCGACCACGCAGCACCTTTGTCTTGCTCGACCGACCCACGCCAGAAACGGGCGTAGGCATCGAGCGCACGGACATCCCGCTCGTGATGGCTTTTTTGAGTTTGTATGGCAAACGTACCGATCGCGAAGCTCGGCTCGAAGTGACCACCGACCGTGGTGATGATTTCGAACTCGTACAGAAGCTACTAGGCGAAGTGACCGCAGACGGACTCGACGAAGCGACCGAGGAAGAAGTCGTCGGCAATAAATCGATCAGCGAAGAATCGCTCAGTTGGCGCTGGCGGTTGCCCAACGACACGCCAGCAGATCATCGGCAAAAGCTTTTGGCTGAGGAACGTCGCGTGGCGATTCTGCAGCGATGGTCAAAAGCTCCCCGTGCTGCATTACAAAACAAATCGCCACTCGACGCTGTTGGAAGCGAGGAGTTGCGTATTCCACTATTGGCAAGCTCGCTGATCATCGAACAAGCTGCGGTCGATACTGCCGAGCAGCCGCTGTTTGTGGAACTTCGGCAGCAATTAAAATTGCCAACTCGCGAACAGATTGACCCAACAGATCTCGACCTCGATCACGTTCCCCTGGTTCGAGTTCCCCGTTTCGATTTTGCCAAGATTACAAGTGAGCGATTGGCGAAATTGCTTGATCGCACAATAATGATGGGGGCCAAATTCGCTGCGCTTCTTGTTGCACGAGAGCTTGTAACCCGAGATAGCAAATCGGATCAGCATGACCTAACCGCAGCTTATCGTCAGCTGATTCGCCTAGAACCAAATCCAAGCCTCGCATTCAAATGGGCTGAGCAAGCACGGAGCTGGTCGGAGCAGCAGGGAAAATCTACCGGCGAGTGGGCGCTGATGGAGTTGGAACTCTCGATCGAGCGGGGCGATGCTGCCGGCGTGCAACAAACGCTAGCCGAAATTCGTACTTCGCATTTGAACGAACCAGACATTGCCGAAGCAACGTACCGGCTGCTGTACGCTGCTGGCTTGGTTGCCCCACCTGATGCCACTGGAGGAGCAGCCCCCAATCCCTTGGGACCGATGGCTACCCAGGCAACTTCGTCGTCTGAGCCTGCCGAGATATGGACACCCGAAGACGACGCGCCCAACGCGGTCGAAGGCGAAAAGAAATCGGTCATCTGGACCCCGTAGATTGCCATGGCCGCTACCGCTGACCGCAAGCATATGTCCCAGGCCCTCGAGCTTGCCCAACAAGGTCGGGGCACTGTCGAGCCTAATCCGCTCGTTGGCTGTGTGATTGTGCGAGACGGCGTCGTTGTCGGTCAGGGCTATCACGGGCATTTTGGCGGACCACATGCCGAGATCGAAGCCTTGCGCGTCGTCGGCGAGGCCGCTCGCGGTGCCGAAGCGTACGTCACGCTCGAGCCTTGCTGCCATCAGGGAAAAACGGGGCCTTGTACTCAAGCGCTGATTGCAGCCGGAATCGCACGAGTGGTTACAGGTTGCCAAGACCCGAACCCAGAAGTTGCAGGCCAAGGCTTGGCAGCGTTGCGTGCTGCAGGCATAGAAGTTTGCTCGGATGTTCTCCACGCAGAAGCAA
This sequence comes from Planctomycetota bacterium, assembly GCA_029259975.1. Classification (GTDB taxonomy): domain Bacteria; phylum Planctomycetota; class Planctomycetia; order Pirellulales; family Lacipirellulaceae; genus Bythopirellula. The sequence continues at coordinate 534 of JAJDEE010000106.1, read as the reverse complement.
GCCACTTGATTGCTCCTTTCAGCAAATTAATCACTACAGGTCGCCCATGGGTGATCGCTAAATGGGCGATGACGCTCGACGGTAAAATTGCCACACGTACTGGCAGCAGCCAGTGGATCAGCGGCGAAGCGTCGCGCGCCGTCGTTCACGAGCTGCGCGGCCGCGTCGACGCGATCCTCGTGGGGCGCGGAACCGCCGAAGCCGATAACCCCCTGCTGACAGCTCGGCCATCTGGATCCCGCATAGCCACTCGCATCGTTCTCGATTCTCAAGCCTCGCTTTCCTCGGAGAGCAAACTGATCGAGTTCATCGACAAAGCACCACTGCTTGTAGCTACCACAGCGGCAGCTTCTCAAGACAATCGCCAACGCCTAGAAGATCGCGGCGCAGAGGTACTCACTCTCCAGGGTGACAGCCGCAAAGAACAGCTCGCCTCGCTACTCGACGAACTCGGTCGTCGGCAAATGACCAATTTGCTGGTCGAAGGTGGTAGTGAGGTCTTCGGTACATTACTCGATCTCCATGAAATCGACG
>JAJDEE010000105.1 GCA_029259975.1 Planctomycetota bacterium | reverse complement strand
CAGCGCCGCCAGCCGCAGTGTGCAGGCGGGTGTCCAATACGCCAACGGCGAATTTATTCAGGTGCATCCGACGGCGATTCCTGGTGCCGACAAGCTCCGCCTGATGAGCGAATCGGCCCGCGGCGAAGGGGGCCGTGTGTGGGTGCCCCGCAAACCGCACGACGCGCGTGCCCCTAGCGACATTGCCGAAGGCGAACGCTATTACTTCCTGGAAGAGCGCTATCCCAAGTACGGCAATCTCGTGCCCCGCGACATCGCCACCCGCGAGATCTTTAACGTCTGCGTGAATGAAGGCCTCAGCGTCGATGCCGATAGGCAATGCGTGTATCTCGACCTGACCCACATCGAGCGCGAAGAACTCGATCGCAAGCTGGGTGGCATCCTCAACATCTACGAAAAATTTCAAGGCGTGAATCCGCGCGACGTGCCAATGAAAATCTTTCCGGCCGTCCACTACTCGATGGGCGGCATGTGGGCCGACTACGAGCGCACTGCCGAAGGCGGCCTCGTCCCCGGATCGATTCGCAACCACCAGACCAACGTCCCCGGCCTGTACGCGATCGGCGAGTGCGACTATCAGTACCACGGCGGCAACCGCCTCGGTGCCAACTCGCTGCTCTCTTGCATTTTTACGGGGCTGTTCGTCGCGCCGGGCATCGAAAACATGTTGGCGTCGCTCTCCGACTCGGCCCACGACGAAAAATACGACACGCTCCTCCGCGGCCAACGAGCCGTTCGCCAGCTCGACCACGACAGCCTACTCAAGCGGGACGGTGGTCGCGAGAACCCCTACGTCATCCACCAAGAGCTAGGCGACGTGATGACCAACACCGCCACAGTCGTCCGCGACAACGGCCAACTGCGTGCCGGCCTAGAAAAAGTGAACGAGCTAGCCGAGCGTGTCCAAAAATGTTCGCTCTCAGACACCGGCAACTGGACCAACCAAAACGTCGTGTTCACCAAGGCCCTCCGCGACATGTTCCCGCTAGCCAAGGCGCTGCTCCAAGGCGCCCTCGCCCGCGACGAATGCCGTGGTGCCCATTACAAGCCGGAGTTCGAGATGCCCGGCATCGAGTCCGACGACCCAGCGGAAAAACGCCGCCAAGCCGAAAAGTGGTGCGACGCCTTCGAAGCTAAAAACAAAAAGTGGCTAAAAACCACCATCGCCACCGTCGACCCAAAATGCCCGAATGGGGGCGAGCCTACGCTCACCTACGAAGACGTCGACACCTCGCTCATCCCACCACGGCCAAGACTCTACGGCCTAGTCGGCGCCGAAGTCATCGAAGAAGTCTGGAACGAGCGGCAAGCGAAGGGTTAGGATTGGGGGGGTAGCTTCGGCATTTTTTTACACAATCGCGGAGCTTAAGCGGGAGATAGGTCTACTTTTGTAAGGACTAGGAACCACTTTACAACTCAATGCACTCGAATCCCTGATACTAGCCCGACCGTTTAAGTTTTCCAAACAATTGGATGCGTGAGGATGGAATTCGAACTGTCACGCCTTGCGGAATACGATAGTGACAGCATTATCGCTGAGCTTCAGCGTGTCTCTGCTATTATTTCTGACGAGGTGAAGCTTACACGAATACTGTTTGACAAACATGCGAAGGTGTCTTCATGCACAGTCGCAAAGCGATTTGGTAGTTGGCAAAAAGCTCTGCTAGCCGCAGACCTTGAGTGCCGCTACTCGGGCCGTACTGTGTCGGACAAAATGAAGTATCAGATTGCACGCGACTTGACGGATGAACAACTTATCGCTGAATTACAAAGAATTGCATTAGAACTCTCGTCTGATATGTTGACCAAGCTTGAATTTGACTCACGATCTGACATATCGTCCTCCGCGCCTTCTCGTCGATTTGGTTCTTGGAACAAAGCGCTCCGTGCAGCAGGTCTAAAACCTGTCAGTATGGGACGCCGACATACAGAAGAGGATTTTCATGAGAACTTGTTGAATGTTTGGATGCACTTTGGACGGCAACCCAAGTGGAGAGAGATGAAATCACATCCTTCTGTCATAACTCCAGGAGCGTATAGTAAACGATGGGGTAGTTGGACAAAGGCTCTATTTGCGTTTCTTGCCAGCGTAAATACAGAACAATCTGAGAAGTGTGCAACACATTCTCAGGCTAGGCCGAAGCTCATCACACCGCAAGCCAAGTCTTCTAGGCCTGAGGATCGACGCAAACCTTCACTTAGCCTTCGATATGGCGTACTCATGCGAGACAACTTCAAGTGCTTATTATGCGGCAATAGCCCAGCAACCGACCCAAAATGCAAATTGCATGTTGATCACATCGTTCCGTTTTCTAAGAATGGCCAGACAGTCCAAAGTAACTTGCGTACTCTTTGTGTCGATTGTAATCTCGGAAAAAGTGACAAGATTGAACCGTAAGCAACAACTGACTTTTGAAAAGAATGGCGACTAATTCGTCACAGAATGTACAGGAATTCCAACTGTTGACCGGTCGCGTTTCAGCATTCCATATAATTCCTTCAAGTGCGTTACTTTACGAAAGATCGATTGGAATGCGCGGGTGGCACTGGTTGGCGAAGCCTACCAGTGTGACGTCAGTCACAAGAGGGGCCACGTTATCGTAGGGCCAAGCAACCACAAAGCCTCTTATCACATGCGACGACCCAGGTAGCCTTCGGCAACCTGGGCTACCCATTTTTTGCGTCGTTGTCCGTCGTGTCGTTGTGGTTCATTTATCTTTTTAGGCGAGCGGCAGTTTAGGATTTACCTAGCCACGCGTTTGCCGAGCAGGCGTCGCGTAGCGGGGACGTCCACGTCACCGCGCACTACGAGGGTATTTTTCACGCGGTGACGTGGACGTCCCCGCTACAGCAATTTCAAAAACGCTAGCGAGCGGAGCAGTCAGAAGGGACTTTGCAGTTTGCCTGCAAGAGTTGCTTGGTGAATTGACAAATCGCCCTACCAACGCCGATAATCAAAGTCGGCAGCCTGCAAAATAGCTGTCTGCCCTCTGCCAGATAGAGGAAACCTCCGGTTCTCCAGCTCCCTTTCACTCGGGAAACATTATGCAAGCCCAAACCCCTGCCGAGCTGACTCAGAAAACATGTCTACCCTGCGAGGGAGGCATTGCCCCTTGTTCGCTCGATGCGGCAAACGAGCAGCTGCTGCAACTCCCCGGCTGGTATTTGACACACGATGGCCAACGCATTCGTAAAGATTGGAAGGTCAAAAACTTCATGGCTGGCATGGAGTTTTTTCGCTACTGTGCAGAAGTCGCGGAGTACGATGGCCACCATCCCGACTTGCATCTCGAAGGTTACCGCAACGTGTCGATCGAGCTTTGGACACATGCCATAGGTGGTTTGTCGGAGAACGATTTTATTTTGGCAGCAAAGATCGACCAACTCCCCGTCGAGTTAGCGTAACAACAGAAACGATGAGCGATCCGTGATGAACGATGCATTTGCTTGTTTGATGGTGCGGCGCAATGACGCTGGCAAGGTCTCTGCTGCGATCGAGAAAATCAAGCTCCACGATTTGCCGGCGGGCGACGTGTTGATCAAGGTAAGCTGCTCGTCGCTTAATTACAAAGATGCGCTCGCCTGCCAGGCGCACCCCGGTGTGGTACGCCAGTTGCCGCATGTGCCCGGGATTGACGCTGCTGGCAGTGTTGTCGAAAGCGCCTCTGATGATTTTCGGCCAGGCGATGAAGTACTCGTCACCGGTTACGACTTGGGAACATCGCACTGGGGCGGCTATGCCCAGTATGTGCGCGTGCCGGCAGCGTGGGTCGTCGCAATGCCTGCGGGCATGACATCCGAAACAGCCATGGCCTACGGTACGGCTGGTTTCACTGCTGCACAATGTGTGAAGGCGATTCGGCATCATGGCATTGAGCCTAGTGACGGCGAGGTCGTTGTTACCGGCGCGAGCGGCGGCGTTGGTTCGCTGGCGGTCGCAATCCTCGCGAAGCTGGGGTATCAAGTCACCGCCATCACCGGCAAACCCGCTCAAGCGAGTTTGCTTCAGCAGCTGGGGGCATCGCAAATTCTCCCTCGTGAGGCAGCCAACGACACCTCAGCAAAGCCACTACTCCCTGCCCGCTGGGCCGCCGCAGTCGACACGGTTGGCGGCAACACCCTAGCTACGCTCCTTCGTAGCACTAACCACCGAGGCTGTGTTGCCGCTTGTGGGTTGGCCAGTGACCACGAGCTACCGACGACCGTCTACCCGTTTATTCTCCGCGGTGTGACGCTCGCCGGCATCGACTCGGCCCAGTGTCCGCGCGAGAGTCGGCTGCAAATCTGGCAACGCTTGGCCACGGATTGGCGTATCGACGATCTCGAAAATCTAACACGAACAATCTCGTTGACCGACGTGCCGAGCACAGCCGAGGCGATGCTCGCCGGTAAAACGTTTGGTCGCACGTTGGTCTTGCCAAAACGCTAGAACAACTTACCAAATTTCACAATTGAACGAAGGTCTGGCCCCGCAGGCAATCAACAGGCGATGACAGACAAAACAAAAATAGCGGTTCTCGGCGCAGGCGCGGCGGGTTTCTTGGCGGCGACCAAGGC
>JAJDEE010000104.1 GCA_029259975.1 Planctomycetota bacterium | reverse complement strand
TTGCTAGTCTGATGGGAGAATACGGCATCACGTTCCTGATTGTGCTTGTCGCTGCGTGCCTAGCGCAAACGGCGCAAGTTTTTCAATGGCGAAATTATCTCGGCTCCTTGCGATATTTGTCGTTGGCGACGATCGTTGTTGCAACAGTCTTAGTCTACGGTGGCATCACGTACAAATCTCCTTTAGGTGACTCGTCTATCCAAGGCGGTCCGCGTATCGCGCTGATCCAAGGCAACACGCCTGCCGACTGGAAGAGCGATCCCCAGCGACAGCTCAGCATCATGCAAGAGTACGCGGGGCTTTCCGAAGAGGCGGTTGAACAGTCGCAGCAGCGCGATGGGCGTGGCGTTGACCTAATCATCTGGCCCGAAACGGCTTATCGCTACCCTATTTATACTGTTGCCGAGGGCTTTAAAGCCCCGGCTGAATTATTTCCCGAGCCGATGCTCAACGCGGCGCAAGTCGACTTGAAAAAATTCGCACGACGAACCGAGTCGGCGATTTTGATTGGCATCGACCGCATCCACCTCTATCCGACCGTCAGTGTACAGATGCACGGCGGACACACGCACTTCGGGAATTACAACTCGTCGGTTTGCATCAACAAGCAAAGCGAACTCGTCGGTACCTACGACAAAATACACCGCGTCATCATGGGCGAGTACGTTCCGTTTGCCGAGTGGGTTCCTTGGCTAGCGATGCTGACGCCGATCACCGGTTCGGTTTCAGCGGGCCAGCAGCCTCGAGCTTTTGAACTCGACGACGTGACCTATTGTCCCAACATCTGCTACGAAACGACCGTCCCTCATTTGATTCGGCGTCAGGTGACTGAGCTTGCCGCCGCAGGCACCAAGCCCGATGTGCTGGTCAATCTCACCAACGATGCCTGGTTTTGGGGTTCCAGCGAACTCGACATGCACCTCGCCTGTGGAATTTTTCGCGCCGTCGAGATGCGTACTCCACTGGTGATTGCTGCCAACGGCGGACTGTCGGCATATGTCGATGCTTATGGCTCGGTGCAGCAGGTCACACCCAGGCAAGAGGCCGCGACGCTGCTGGTTGATTTGCCGCTGCGTAGTTCGGCGGGGCTGACTTTCTACGCCCGTTGGGGCGACTGGTTTGCTGGCGTTTGTGTGGTATGCTGTGTGGTTTTGGGCGTTGTTGGCTGGCGAGGTCGGGGGAGTGGGCACGTGGTTGGTGATACCGATGCGCTGCACCATTCGTCGCGGAGCGACGTCGCTCAGTAGTATCGCCTTTCGAGATCTAAATTCCGCATATCGCACATGGCCGTCGTTTTACAACTTCAAGATGCTCACAAACGCTATGGCTTGCAAGAGCTGCTCGACGGTGCGAGCTGCGCGTTGCCCGATGATCAAAAGGTTGGCCTCATCGGTCGTAACGGCGCCGGCAAAAGTACGCTCTGCCGCATCTTGCTTGGCGAAGAAGAACTCGACGCGGGCGAGGTCGTACGCAGCCGCAAGCTGCGGCTTGGCTACTTGCGCCAGCACGATCCGTTTGAAGAGGGCGAAACGGTTCTCGGTTTCCTGCAACGCGACAGCGGTCAGCCCGAGTGGCGGTGCGGCGAGATCGCCTGGCAGTTTCAGTTGCCCGACCCGATGCTCGACCAACCGGTACGTTCGCTTTCGGGCGGTTGGCAGACGCGTGTCAAACTGGCGGCGCTGCTGTTGCACGATCCCAATTTGCTGATCCTTGACGAACCGACCAACTTTTTGGATTTGCGCACTCAGATGTTGCTCGAAGAGTTCTTACGCAACTTTCGTGGCGGCTGTCTGATCGTGTCGCACGACCGGGCCTTTTTGAAGCGGACTTGCAACCACACGCTCGAAATTTCGCGTGGCAAGATGACGATGTTTCCTGGCGATGTCGATTTGTACCTGGAAAACTTGGCCGAACGCCGCGAACACGACCAGCGTGTCAACGCCGCAACGCTCACCAAACGCAAACAGCTAGAAACGTTCATCAATAAAAACCGCGCCAATGCTAATACCGCCAGCCAAGCCCGCAGCAAAGCGAAGCAGCTCGAACGACTGCAACTAGTGGATGTGCAAGGCGAAGAGGCTTCGATCAAGTTCAACTTTCCGGTTGTCGATCCCCGCCAAGGCTGCGCGCTACGGACCGAGCAACTGGTAATCGGTTACCCCGAACACGAAGTCGCCACCAAAATCCAGCTCGAAATCGATCATGGCCTGCGTGTCGGCATCGTCGGCGATAATGGCCAAGGCAAGACGACCTTTCTGCGCACCATCTGCGATTCGCTCGACCCGCTCGACGGCAAACTCAAGTGGGGCTACGGTTGTCAGGTTGGCGTTTACGCTCAGCACGTCTACACCACACTGCCCGACAATCAAACCGTCGACGACTATCTGCACTACCAATCGGCCCCAGGTACTACGATCCAGCAGGTAAAAGATGTCGCCGGAAGTTTGTTGTTCACCGGCGATCTGATCCAGAAGAAAATCAAGGTACTCAGCGGCGGCGAACGTGCTCGACTGGTTCTGGCAGGCTTGCTGCTTCAAAAGCACAATGTGCTGATCCTCGATGAACCGGGCAACCACCTCGATGTCGAATCGGTCGACGCCCTAGCCGATGCGCTCTGCCGCTACCGAGGCACCGTCATTTTTACCAGCCATGATCGCCACTTTATGCACCGCGTCGCGACCGCTGTCGTCGAGGTGCGTAATGGATCGGTCGTGAGCTACCCGGCGAGCTACGACGACTACGTCTACCGCACCCGCAAAGAACTCGAAGTCGGCCTGCGTGCCGAACACACGACCCGCGGCACACCAGAACCAGGCACCGGCCCCAGAACCCGTTCCCTAAAGCTTGGCGGACGCGAAGAGCGAGAACTACAAAAAAAGCTCAAAGCGACCGAGCGCAAGATCGCCCAGCTCGACGAAGAGAAAAAAGCGGTCAATCAGCAGCAGTCAACTGTTACCGATGCCAAAGAATCGCAGCAGCTACATAAACAGCTGACCTCGCTTGCCAGCGAAGTCGAGCAACTCGAAGAGGAGTGGCTCGAAATTTATAATGAATTGGAAAGCGTAGGATAGGCTTCTAGCCTGTCGATTAAAAAATTACAGGTATTTTGCATGGACGGG
>JAJDEE010000103.1 GCA_029259975.1 Planctomycetota bacterium | reverse complement strand
CGGGCCTCGCTGCGGCATCGGCGAACTCGTATTGCCGGCAATTCAGCCTGGCTCGTCGATCATGCCGGGCAAGGTCAACCCGGTCATGTGCGAAAGCATGATACAGGTCGCCTGTCGAGTGATTGGCAACGACGCGACCGTGACGATGGCAGGCATGGGCGGCGTCGGGTCGTTGTTTGAGCTGAACGTTGCGATGCCGGTGATGATCGACGCGTTTTTGGAATCGATCTCGCTGCTGGCAAACGTATCGAATGTGTTTGTCGACAAGCTGCTCAAAGACCTCGAAGTCAACGAAGATCGCTGTGCCGAGTTGATCGACGCATCATTGATGACGATCACGGCGCTCGCGCCAGAGGTGGGCTACGAAAAATGTGCCGCCCTCGCCAAACAAGCCCTCAAGGAAGGCAAGACCATCAAACAGCTTATCGGCGAACTCGATCTGATGCCCGCCGAGCGTCTGGAAGAGTTAATGAACTACGATGCGATGACGCGGCCTAGTTAGGCGCGCGGCAGATGAAAATTTACCCACTTCATTTCAACGGGTTTGTTCTACTACGGAGCCAGGCTATGCAACCCCACGACACAACGCAAAACACGGCATGATTGTCCTTGCGGTGGGTCTGAAACCCTCTGTGGGCTGACGAACCTTTCGAGGCAAGTAGCTGTCCAACTAGCATGTTAAGTAGCCGAATTGCCTTGGGTTCGACATCGCTGGCCGGGGCGGGCATAATGGGCTGCTTGTTGCGAGGATTTCTTGCTTTTTCGTGGCGGCGAGTCGTAGCTCGTCGGCTAATGGAGTGACTATGGTTTGGCAGTTTCGATTCCTCTTGTCGTTGCTTGTTTTTTGGGTACTCGCAATTTTTTCGTCGAGGCTTGTTGCCGAAGAGCAACATATCTGCCGTTACTGTAGCGCGGCGTTGCACCTGCGGGAGATCGACGATGAGGACGACGCTCCCGACTCGCGAAAGTACGCGCCTGCGCGCTACATCGATCTGCTGCATTTGAAGCTTGATGTGACACCCGATTTCAAACGTCGCACCGTGGCGGGGACGGCGACGCTTGATTTTGTGCCGATAGCAAAACCGCTGAGCGAGTTACAGCTCGACGCGGTCGATTTGGACGTGACGGCGGTTCGTGGCTCGGTGCCGGTGGCCGATTTTACGGTGACACGCGAACACTTGACGGTGACTTTTGCGAAACCGCTGGCGGCAGGGCAGCGGTGTTCTTTGGAAATCGATTACTCGGCCGAGCCGCATGAAGGGCTTTATTTTCGTACGCCCGAGCTGGGTTATCCGGCGGAGGATACACACCTTTTTACGCAAGGCGAGCCGCAGCTGGGGCGGCATTGGTTTCCTTGTCACGACTATCCGAATGAACGCTCGACGACCGAAATTATTTGCCATGTGCCAGCGGGCATGACCGTGCTTTCCAATGGGCGACTGCTGGGCGAAGCAGTTGCCGACGGCATGAAGACCGTGCATTGGCGACAAGAAAAGCCGCATGTTAGCTATCTGATTACGCTGGTGGCCGGCTATTTTGCAAAGCTTGAGGACCTTGATCGCGAGGTGCCGCTCGCATTTTATGTGCAGCCCTCGGTGGCTCAACACGCGGCCAATTCGTTTCGCGACACGGCCGACATCATGCAGTTTTACAATCAAGAAATCGGCGTGCCGTTTCCGTGGCACAAGTATTTTCAGGTAACGGTTCACGATTTTCAGTTTGGCGGGATGGAAAACACGTCGATGACGACGCTCGCCCATCGGACGATTTTCACCGCCGCGACCGAGAATGTCCGCAGCGGCCGGAAGCTTGACGCTCATGAGATGGCGCATCAGTGGTTTGGCGACCTTGTTACGTGCAAGGACTGGAGCCAGATTTGGCTGAACGAAGGATTTGCGACTTACTACTCGCACCTGTACGAAGGTCACAAGTTCGGCCGCGACGCGCTGCTCTACGGTTTGTTCTACGATGCTAACGAGAAAGTTTTCCCGGAACACGAAGACCGTCGGCCGATCATTTACAACCGCTATGACAACCCGATCGAGCAGTTTGATTTTCGTGCGTATCCGAAAGGGAGCTGGGTGCTGCACATGTTGCGTAGCCAATTGGGCGAGACGCTCTATCGCGACGTCATCCGCACGTATCTCGAGCGACATGCCTTTACCAGCGTGACGACTCCCGATTTAGTGAAGGTGATCGAAGAGCTGAGTGGCCGTTCGTTCGATCGTTTTTTCGACCAGTGGGTGTACCATCCGCGCCATCCGAGTTTAGAGATCGAGTACGAGTGGCTGGCCGAGCAAAAGTTGGCCCATGTGACGGTACAGCAAACGCAGGAGGTCGATGACGAGGTGCTGCTGTTCGAGTTTCCGACGAGACTACGCTTCTGGGTCGGCGAGCAGGCGGTCGACCATCCGATCGAGATTAATCGAGAAAAACAGGACTTTTTTGTCAAGTTGCCAGCGCAGCCGACGATTGTGCGGTTCGATCCCGAGTACACCGTGCTGGCCGATGTCGAGTTTGAGAAGTCGGACAAGCTGCTGTTAGCTCAGCTGAAAAACGAGCGCGACATGATCGGGCGCATCTTGGCCGTCCATGCACTGGCCGAACGAGAAACCAAGACAACCTTGGCGGCGGTTGGCAAGGCGCTGCGCGACGATCCGTTTTTTGGCGTGCGGATGCAAGCAGCGCAGACGCTGGGAGAAGTTAAAAAAGCAGAGGCATTTGCAGAGTTGAGACGCTCGATATCTGCCAGCGACGCGCGAGTTCGGTTGGCGGTGGTCGAGGCGATCGGCAAGTCTTTTTCGCGCGCGGCCCAGCAGACGTTGATACAGATCGTCCAGCAGGAAAAGAACTCGGCAGTAGCGGCAGAAGCAATTCGTTCGCTAGGAAAATATCGATCGGGTGCAGCACAGAAGGCGGTACACAAGCAGCTTGACTCGATTTCTTTCCGAAACGAGTTGGCGGTAGCGGCGATTGAAGCGACGGGTATGCAGAAAGAACCGGCATGGAGCGAGATTGTGATGCGTGCCTTGGTTGCCCGCGAAGCAGAATTTACGTCCTGGGGATTGAGCGTCGGCCTGAAGGCGTTGGCCGAAAGCGGACGCCATATTGAAAACCCCAGAGGGCGAAAGAATGTCGAACAGTTTTTGCGTCATTACATCGAGCACCCCAAGAAGCAGGTCCGTGTGGCCGCGGTCGAAGCTTTGGGAGAACTGGGCGATAGCCGTTCGCTGGCTGTACTCTAAGCGCTGGCCGACGAGGAAAGTAACGACTCGCTTGCGACTGTCGCAGCCAAGTCGCTCAAAAAACTTCAAGCTCTGGCACCAATTGTGCCAAAGGAGCTGACCGATCTTCGCAACCTCGTGGGCAAGCTAAGCGAGGAAAGCAAAAAGCTTCGCGAGGAGCTAGACGAGCTAAAAGCAGAGGATGAAGCGGCAAAATAAACACAATTGAGATGGCCACAAAAGTACGCAAAACGAAGCCTCGCGCGTCTGCAAGCGGCAGGGCTTGCGCCGTCGGAACGCCGGAGGTCCAAAGGGCCTCGTCGAACCAGTCCCCGGTAGTATCCAGCTCTGCCTTCCAAACAGTAATGGGCCATTGTGCAGATGCGACCCCACCGAAGGCCACAATACTAGCTATCGCTAGCCAGATTCTCACTCTTGTTGGGTACATGGGAGAAGTTTCTTTCTGCAGGATGTTTGGGTATCACCGAGATTGCCTACTTTCTGGGCCGATTCAGTCAGTAAATGTCACGTTTCAAATCGCTCAATCTGTCACTGAATTAACGACAATACAGAGAAAATCGAGTCGCCGTAAATGCAGTTCTATCCACGTGGGACAACAGATTCAGCCTCAATCTCGCCCTATTTTGCCGCCGGTCCTCCCAGCCAGTCCCGCCGTCCATGTGCCACGCCCCATTCCCCTGAAAAAACCCAAACTTCTGCCCTCAAGCCATTGACGGGTTTCGACGATAGTCTTAGAATTTGCGATTCGTCACTCAACGTGGTGGCGAGCTAGGTGTTTAAGAAAAACGATCTTTGAAAACTTTGGTCTGAGAGCAGGTATCGCCGTGGCCGCAGCGAAAGCAGCGAAAGAAGTCATTCGTATCAGGATGGAAGCGTACGATCACTCAGTGCTGGACCAAAGTGCCGCCGATATTGTTGATACGGCCAAACGAACGAACTCCATTGTTCATGGTCCAATCCCGCTGCCGACCCGCATTGAGCGGTACACGGTCTTGTCGGGGCCACATGTGAACAAGAAAGCACGGCATCAGTTCGAGATTCGCACACACAAGCGGCTGATCGACATTGTGCAGGCAACTGCCAAGACGATCGAAGCTCTAAATAAGCTCAGCCTGCCTGCTGGTGTTGATATTAAGATTAAGGCTTCGGCCGGTTAATAAACTGCATATTACTTAATGCCGTCCTTTGTGGCGGGGTGATTATAGTCTGGAATTTGAGTGGGTAAGCGTCGCTATGGCGAATGACTCCCGCGTCAAAACTAACTGCACTAACGAAAACACTGCGAAAAGCTCCCACTGGGAGTCGAAATCATGGCCAGAAAAGCCAATTTAGGCAACAAAAAGAATGTCGTCGAAAGCCATACGGTTGGCATTTTGGGCCGTAAGGTCGGTATGACGCAGCTCTATGATGAATCGGGCAAGGTTGTGCCGGTGACTGTCGTTGAGGCGGGGCCATGTGATGTCTTACAGATTCGTACACCCGAGCGGGATGGTTATTCCGCTGTGCAGTTAGGCTATCTGGATAAGCCTCGTCGGCTGGCGAGCCGCTCTCAGCGTGGGCATGTTGCCAAGCTTGATAGTAAGCGGAGTAAGAATCGCGCAGCGGCGGGGATTGAGCTTGTCACTAAGCCAGATTGCGAGCCAAAGCGTTTTGTTCGTGAAATTCGTGGTGGGTCGGGTGAGTTGGAGGTGGGCGGTCAGGTGGGCGTTGACGCCTTTTCTGAAATCGGCTCTGTCGATGTGACCGCGACCAGCAAGGGGCGTGGCTTCGCAGGGGTCATGAAGCGGCATAATTTTTCTGGCCAGCGTGCTACGCACGGCGTCAAGAAGTGTCACCGCCACGCAGGCGGTACTGGCTGTAGTGCCTATCCGAGTCGGTTGTTTAAGGGTATTCGAATGGCAGGGCATTATGGTAATGCTCGCTGTACCGTCCGGAATCAAAAAGTTGTTCGCGTTGATGCTGAGCAGAATTTGCTCCTCATCCGTGGGGCTGTGCCTGGGCCTAATGGCGGTTATGTAATTGTCCAACAAACCAATAAGCTGTAAGAGTTAGTACTGCTATGCCCAAACTCACTGTCCATGATGCCAAGGGGAAGAAGGTCGGCACTTATACGATCGAGCCGACCGATCTCGCTCCGCGCATTAGCAAGCAACTGCTGCATGATGCGGTTGTCATGTATCAGGCGAATCTCCGTCAGGGTTCGCATAAGACTAAGAATCGAGCCGATGTGAAGGGCTCCCGCAAGAAGATGTATCGTCAGAAGGGGACGGGTAATGCCCGTGCTGGCCACAAGATGAGCGGTATTCGTCGGGGTGGTGGTCATATTCATCGGGTTGATAATCGTGACTACTCGTACTCGCTGCCACGCAAATCGCTTCGGTTGGCAATGCGAATGGCTATTGCTTCGAAGGTCCGAGACGACGAAATAACGCTGGTTGACAAGCTTGAGTTTGCCGAGCCTAAAACGCAAGACATGGCTGGTATTTTGCGGCACCTCGATTGCACGGGCGAGTCGCTACTAATTGCAACGGCAGCGAATTCGGTCAATGTTTACAAGAGTGCTCGTAATATCGAGGGCGTTTCGGTCTTGCCTGCGGCAGAATTGAACGCATTGAGTGTGCTTTCGTCACGCCGGCTACTAATTACGCCGGAGGCGCTCGACCAGATCAAGGAGAAGGCTGCAGAAGTCCAAAAGACAGTCAGCTAAAGCCAAAGCCAAATATCATGCCCAGACATATACCACAAAAGACAAGTATCGAGCTCGAGCCGCATCAGGTTATCATCAAGCCGTTGGTGACCGAAAAGGGGATGCACCGCTCGACCCGTTGCAATGCCTATGCCTTCGAGGTCAATAGGCTGGCGACCAAGACTGACGTACGAGCGGCGGTTGAAGAATTGTTTGAGGTGAAGGTGCTGAAAGTGCATACGCAGAATCGCAAGGGCAAGCCACGTCGCACAAAAATGCGGTTCGGCTACACAAAACCATGGAAAAAAGCCATCGTGACGCTCGATCCCGAGCATCATATTGAACTGTTTTGATGAGGAGTGAGGTGTGGGGAGTGAGGTGCGAGATGTTGCTCGATCCTCGATCCTAATTCCTCGCAGCTACTTATTATGGGTATTCGAAAATACAAACCGGTCACACCTGGACGTCGCGACGCGACGGTGAGTGATTATGCGGAGTTGACTCCGGGTGCCAAGCCTGAGAAGAGTTTGCTGCGTCCGATCACCAAGACCGGTGGCCGCAATAATCAGGGGAAAATTACCTGTCGTCATCGTGGTGGCGGCCATAAACGCCGATTCCGAGTGGTTGATTTTCGCCGTAACAAGGATGGAATTTCGGCCAGCGTCAATTCGATTCAATACGACCCAAATCGCTCGGCTCGAATCGCGTTGCTTTATTATACTGATGGCGAGAAACGATATATCCTTGCTCCTGATGGCTTGAAGCAAGGCGATCAGGTAGTGAGTGGCCCGGATGCTCCGGCGAAGTTGGGTAATTGCCTGCCGTTGGCAAAAATGCCGCTTGGTACAACTGTTTTTAATATCGAGATGCGTGCTGGTCTGGGTGGTGTGCTTTGTCGCAGCGCGGGGACGAGTGCAACGTTGATGGCTCGTGAAGCAGAGTGGGCGCAGATTTCGCTGCCAAGTGGCGAGATTCGGCGAATCCCTTCGGCTTGTCGAGCCACGGTGGGTCGAGCTAGTAACATTGATCACGGGGCGATTGTGCTTGGCAAAGCCGGTCGCAAGCGTTGGATGGGTCGGCGGCCGCATGTACGTGGTACCGCGATGAATCCGGTCGACCATCCGCATGGTGGTGGCGAAGGTCGTACCAAGGGTGGCCGTCATCCGGTCAGTCCCGAGGGCAAGCCCGCCAAGGGCGGATCGACGCGACAACGCCGCAAGGCGTCGAACAAAGCTATTGTGCGACGGCGTAAATCAAGACGTTACGGTCAACTGAAATTGAAATAGGTATGGCGGTCGGCTTTCGGCGTATTGCTGAGGGCTGAGGGCTGAGATCTGAAAGCTAACTATATGGGACGTTCACTTAAAAAAGGACCATTTGTCGACCCCAAGCTTTACATGAAGGTCGACCGGCTCAATGAGGTTGGTAATAAAGAGCCAATCACGACTTGGGCACGTGCCTGCACGATCATCCCCGAGTTTGTCGGTCACACTTTTATGGTCCACAATGGCAAGGCTCACCTCAAGGTGTTTGTGACCGAAGACATGGTTGGTCATAAGTTGGGCGAATTTTCGCCAACCCGGAACTTCCGCGGTCACAGCGGACGTGGCAAGAAATAGATAAGCTGAGAGCTTAAGAAAATGGCATACACAGCAACTCACCGACATGCACGCATTAGCGCGACCAAAGTACGGCCGGTGGCCGCCTTGATTCGCGGCAAGAGGGTTGATGAAGCGTTGGCAATCCTTCGCTTTCAGCCTCAACGCCGCGCACGCATGCTGGAAAAGGTTTTGAAGAGTGCCCTTGGTAACGCCGAGGATTTGCGGGCACCCAACTTGGGTGGTTTGCGAGTGGTCGACGCACGAGTTGATGGCGGCCCGATGTTTAAGCGAGTTAGACCGCGAGCACGCGGGATGGCTCATGTAATAAAGAAGCGTTTCGCACACATTAAAGTAACGATTGAATAAAGGGAGTCGCGAGTCACGGGTCACGGGTCACGAGGTCTTCTCGCTGATCCCAGTTCGTAACTCGCAACGAAAAACTCTATGGGTCAAAAAGTCAATCCAATTGGTTTTCGCACAGGCATTATGCTCGGCTGGAAGAGCCGCTGGTATGCGTCGAAGAAGGAATTCGCCGACCTGCTGATAGAAGATCAAAAGATCCGCAAGTATGCCCACAAGAAATACAAGTTTGCGGGGATTTCCAAGGTGGAAATCGAGCGCACGCGCGACGAGGTCAAAGTAATCCTGTTTGCCGCTCGTCCCGGGGTAATCATTGGGCGTAAGGGAACAGAGGTCGAGCAGCTGCAGGACGACTTGCAGGCATTAGTGGGTCGACGCATCAACATCAAGATTGAGGAAATTTCTGACCCGAATATGCAGGCCCAATTGGTCGCGCAGGATATCGCCGAACAGCTGGCCAAGCGGGGCAGCTTCCGTCGGACGATGAAACGGGCGATGGAGCAAACGATGGAGGCGGGTGCCAAGGGGATTAAAATCCAGTTGGCTGGCCGTCTAGGTGGTGCCGAAATGGCCCGCCGCGAGAAGCAGATATCCGGATCGATTCCGCTGAGCACATTGCGAGCGAAAATCGATTACGGTTTTGTGGAAGCCAAGACTGCCCAGGGGCATATTGGCGTCCAGGTTTGGATTAATCAAGGCATGTTTTTCGAGGATCAAGACGATGGCGCTGATGCCCAAGAGGGTCAAGCACAGAAAAAGCCAAAGAGGGCGTATAAGAGGTGACGCGACTCGCGGCAACACGGTCGTCTTTGGCGACTTTGGTCTTCAGTCCATGGAGGGCGGGTGGATCAGTGCCGCGACGATCGAAGCGGGGCGTATTGCAGCACAGCAATATATCCGCGGCGAAGGAAAGCTATACATCCGTATCTTTCCGCACAAGTCGATTACCTCGATTCCCTTGGAAACCCGCATGGGTAAAGGCAAAGGTGAACCAGATTACTGGGCCGCAACGGTCCGGCCTGGCACGATCCTGTATGAATTGAACGGCGTAACCGAAGAGCAGGCCAAGGTTTGTTTCGCTCGACTTGCGCATAAAATGCCCGTCCGTGTGCGGATGATAAAGAGAAAATAGGAGAGTGGATTAAGTGGCTGGTGGCAGCTTTGCCGCCGATTTACCGCCACACGCCACGAACCACAACCACAACATTACTATGACCAATGCTAGCGAACTTCGCGACATGAGTGACGAGCAGCTTGAGCTCACTCTCAAAGAGGCGAAAGAAAACCTGTTCCGATTTCACATCCAGGCCCAGACTGACCGTTTGGATGCCCCAAGCGAGTTACGCAAGCATCGTCGCCTTGTGGCACGAGTGAAGACAATCCAGACAGAGCGGCAAAAAGCCGCTGTAGCCCAGAGCTAAAAGAATGCCCAAGAAACAACTTATTGGTATCGTGACCAGCGATAAAATGAACAAGTGCCGACGGGTCGAAATTGATCGATTGGTCAGGCACAAGAAGTACGGCAAGTTCATCAAAAGTCGCACTGTCTGTCACATGCACGACGAAAGCAACGAGTCAAAACTAGGCGACACGGTCGAGATTATCGAATGTCCGCCAAAGTCGAAGCTCAAGCGTTGGGATCTGGTGCGAGTCGTTAAACCAAGTACTTTGGTCGACATCGCAGCTATGCGTGCTGCAGCAGCGGCTGATGAGGGAGCTGAAGCGACCCCGGCGAGCTAGTGGCAGCAAGGATTGGCCTTGATGTGAATATGCCAACAAACCAAACAATACGATTTTGAGAGCAGTACGATGATCCAGATGCAAACCCGCCTTGCAGTTGCCGACAACACCGGTGCCAAGGAAGTGATGTGCATCAAAGTGTTGGGAGGCAGTCGCCGTCGATTCGCACAGGTAGGCGACGTGATCGTGTGCAGTGTGAAAAGCGTGATTCCTGGCAGCGAAGTCAAGAAGAAGGCGGTCGTCCGCGGTGTTGTGGTGCGAGTGAAAGCTCCGACGCGACGCAAAGATGGTAGCTATGTCCGTTTTGACAGCAATGCCATCGTGCTGATCGACAAAGATAATAATCCACGCGGAACTCGTATTTTTGGGGCTGTTGCCCGAGAGCTGCGAGAACGCAAATTTATGAAAATTGTGAGCCTCGCAAACGAGGTAGTTTAGCTATGTTGATTCGTACCGGAGACAACGTCGAAGTCATTGCTGGAGCCGACCGTGGCACGCAGAGTCGCGTAATACAGGTCGATCGTGAAAAAGGCAAGGCTTTGGTCGAAAGCGTCAATCGTGTTTATAAGCACGTCAAGCGGAGTCAACAGCATCCGCAGGGTGGGCGATTGAGCAAGGAGATGCCTGTTCAACTGTCGAACGTGATGTTTGTTTGCGGTAGTTGCAATAGTCGGACTCGCTTGGGAGCTCGTTTTTCAGATGACGGTGCCAAAGAACGATTTTGCAAGAAGTGCGGAGCCAGTGCAGGGCAGATTTCTCCCGCGCACGCCGGTCATGCCAAGAAATAGCAGCTAGAAAAATTACACACCAGTCACGCCTGCTGGGCGAACGACGTGCAGCATATATTTGAATCAGAACAACCTTTCCGTAAACAAAGCCATGGCTACCCCACGATTACAAGAACGCTACGAAAAAGAGATTTTGCCAAAGAACGCTGAGACGCTCGGTCGCAAGAATCGACTGTCGCTGCCGAAGCTGGAA
>JAJDEE010000102.1 GCA_029259975.1 Planctomycetota bacterium | reverse complement strand
CAAGGGCGGGCAAGAGGTGCTGGGCGTGCCTGTCTATGACACGGTTGCCGAAGCGGTCGAGAAGCAGGGCGTCGATGCGAGCATGATCTTCGTGCCGCCAGCGTTCACGGGCAACGCCATCATCGAAGCAGCGGATGCCGGCATCAAGACGATCGTCGCGATCACCGAGGGCGTGCCCGTCCTCGACATGGTGCGTGTCTACGACAAAATCAAAAACATGAACGACGTCACCCTTATCGGCCCGAATTGCCCTGGCGTGATCACCTCGGATGAATGCAAAATTGGCATCATGCCTGGCTACATTCACAAAAAAGGAAACGTCGGCGTGATGAGTCGTAGCGGCACGCTGACCTATGAAGCTGTCTGGCAACTCTCAGAAGTTGGCCTCGGCCAATCAACGTGCGTTGGCCTGGGCGGCGACCCAATCGTCGGCACCTCGTTTATCGATCTGTTCAAATTGTACCAAGAAGACGACCAGACCGAGGCGATCATTATGATCGGCGAAATCGGTGGCACCGCCGAAGAAGAAGCAGCCGCCTTTGTGAAAGAGCATGTCACCAAGCCTGTCGCCGCGTTCATCGCCGGTCGCACGGCACCTCCTGGCAAGCGCATGGGCCACGCTGGTGCAATAATCTCAGGAGGCAAGGGCACGGCGGAAGAAAAGATCGCGGCGCTCGAAGATGCCGGCATCGAAGTCGCCCAAAGCCCGGCGGATATGGGCACGTCAATTCAGCGGGCGATGGCGAAGTAAACTTTCTGTTGCTTTAGATTGGACAAAAATCCATGAACGAACACGAATGCCAACGGTCCTTGAAATCGCCAAGAGCACTAGGCTACAATAATGTTAAGCGCCGTTGGCGTATTTTTTGACGGGGGCGAGGCGAGGCGTGGCTCGCCGGCTACTTTTTAGTACGTTAGTCCGCCACGAACGAATAGCGAATCATCAAGCCTCACGTTGGGCGTGGCGCTGGCGAATTCTAGCTCGCGGCCGAAGACGTAGCCTACTTCAACACGACGGCTGAGGCCGCCGGTGACTTTGTGTTCGAGGCCGACAAGGACGCGAAAATCGCTGTAGGTGAGCAAGTCTTGCGTGAGCGTCGTGGGACGCTCGATCGACCAAATACCGCCGCCGAATTCACCAGCAACGTAGGCCCAGCGTTCTTGATTATTGCCGGGCGAACTGCCGGAAAGCCGCCAAGCCACGCGAGGACGAGGTAGGATTGCCTCGTACCGCATGTCGGGTGTTGGCTGATAGATCACTCCGCCAACAGGCAAGACCGATAGGTCTTCGCGGTTGAGGTACGCAACGCCCAGCACCCATTGCATCGTAGGCGACGATTCGTAGATTGCCATCGCCTGACCTGTCACACGAAAGGCGTCGGCGTCGCTGCTTTCAAAGTCGCTATACTGGCCGAGTG
This sequence comes from Planctomycetota bacterium, assembly GCA_029259975.1. GTDB lineage: Bacteria > Planctomycetota > Planctomycetia > Pirellulales > Lacipirellulaceae > Bythopirellula. The sequence goes on along the minus strand of JAJDEE010000102.1, from coordinate 2,741 downwards.
TAACCGCAGCATTCATCGCCCATGGACCGTTGCCAAACTTGCGTAAATGTCGAAACGAGACCTCGGCGTCGTACACGCGTGCAGGCAGGTCGGGTGTAGTTGGGCCATCAAGATAGTAGACGGCAAACCTTGGCGTGATCAGCAGCGGAGTCGTCACTTTGAGAAAGGGTAGAGCAAAGACGATGCCCGTTTCTAGTTCACTGAAACCAAGGCTATCGTCATCAAGTTGTGGAAGCCAGACTCCGTTAAAAAAGATCTTTTGAAACACTCCAGTACGAAAGCCTGTTGGCACTTGTGCAGCCGCTTGCGACACCGTTTGCTCAAGAATCACGCTTTCGCCTGCAACTGTCTCGGCAGGCAAGCAAAACTCCGGGCACGTATCGAGATAAATCGGCGATTTGTCTGGCAGCGAAGTGCTGTAAAACATCTCTGGTTGGTATGGCACCAATTCGTGAACGAGTTGACCGCCGAAGTTAGTGGCGGGCTGTTGGAAAGCTACTTGAGCATCGGATTGAGCTACGCATGCCGCTAGGATTAGTAATGTTCCAACGGCGTAGCATAGCTTGCCAGCAACTTCGCGTTCGAGGAAGTGCATGCAGCGATGCATCAAAAATCGACTCCGGCGCGGACCATCACCGTATCGTCGAGATCCGGACTTTTTGTGGGGGTGTCGTTATAGATAATCTCGCGGTCGAAAACGTAGGCGATTTCGATATGGCCACGGGCTTGAGTTTGCGTTTCCCATTCGAGGCCATAAATAACGCGTATATCGTTGTAATCGATGTCGTCCGCGGCGCCGTTTGCGCGTTCGATAGTCCAACGACCGCCACCATACTCGCCTGCGAAGTAAATCCACCACTGGCTGCTGCCAATGTTAATGGATCGGCGGCGAATCTTTGGGTTCGGAAAGACAATAAAAAAGTCCCACAAACCACTAGGCCGCCAGTGAACGCCGCCGGCAGGAAGCACCTTGATGCGGTTACGGTCAAGATACCAAGCCCCAACGAGAACATCAAACTGGGGTGAAAAAGCCAGAACTCCCAAGCCACGACCGAGGATGCGAAGCGAATCGCTATTCACCTCGTGGAAATCTGTCCACACACCGGTACGCAAACCTAAATCGGCGTGCAACCAGTCGGTAAGCTGTGGATGCCAAGCACCATCAAGATAAGCGTCGTACACCCGAGGAGGCAGATCGGGGTTAGGCGGATCTCCCGGAGCAGCTAGAGGAAGGGTTAGTGGTCCGTCGAACCAGTTGAAGGCAAACCCTGGAGTAACGAGTAGAGGCGTGTTGGGATTGTAGAAGATCGGAATGCCAAATGTGGCAGAGATTTCTGTGCGACTAATCTCGAGGTCGTCAGCTCCGCCTTCGCCGTAGAGCCACGTCTGCTCAAAACTTATCTGCTGCAAAAACCGTTGCAAACGAGCAAATTGTCCGTTAGAGTTCTCGTATTGATAGCTTCCCGACTCCCATTGAAATGGCAAGCCATTGGGGAAAATCGAATTACCACTTTGTGGGATACTTGGCGCGCCCACTTGGCTGCCAGACGGCAGCACTTGTTGACCGAACGGCGGCACCACCGATTGGCCTAATGGCACAACGGGTTGTCCAGCTTGCGGCACAACGTTATACGGAATTTCTGCCGGCGGAGTTCCTAGTAGCGGATTTCCGTAGGGATCGAAATTAGGCAGCACAGAGGCAGGCGTAGGAGGCGGATTAAAGGCTGGTGCGGCCGACGGAAACTGCACACGCTGAGCGCAAATCGGGTTGAGGGTTGCCAACCAGATTGCAGCTAGCAGGGCAAGCAAAGGCAGTCGACGCGACACGAATGGCCTCGCACAGGGCGTAGTGAGTAAACGGAAGATAAGTAACTACATGCAGCGACGAGAAGAGTCAAGCTCGTTTGCCTGACAAGATGGGCGCCGGGTGCAGCCTGCACTTTGCGCGCGAGTCGGTTTTATGGTAGCAGTGGTGGCAGTATTTGACCGACGGGAGGGCGTTCCGACGAGAAGCTGGATAAATCAAGGACCATGTCGAAAGTCGATCCATCGTCGGGTACGGTGATCTTCAAGCCTGAAGAGCTGGGCGAGCGATACTTCCGGTCGACCGTCGCTGGCAAAGGCGCATCGGAATCGCCGAGATTTTCTAGGACTGTCACGCGGTAGGTTCCCGCAGGCACACCGTCACCTTTGCCTGCGGTTTTCGCGTCGTAATTCCCTTGCTCATCTGTAGCAAGGGTGCCGAAAGTCCGTTGAGCCTAGCTTCAATCGATTCATGCAAGAAGTGCAAGGAGTGGAAGAAGCTGGGTTTCTATTTTGTGCAGGTGGCGATGGCGGTCCATATCCGTTCGTGATAACGTTGGCCCACCGCGCCGTGTTTGCCGCGAGTAGCAAAACCGGCTGGCTTGCGCTAACGGCTAGTAACCTGTTGATAACGAATCGGCATCCACTATCAAAGACGAATCCAATGACGCTTGCGAGCCATGGCTCGCAGACAAGCCGCTGGATCAGGTGTTTGGCTAACAGGACGACTGCAAACCGGCCAGCTGCGCCGTCGTATCGTAATCGCGTATCGCTGTTGTCGCACCTAATCCTGTAACGCAGCACGCGCCCGCTGACGCAGCCAACCTCCCCGCCTCAGCGACCTCTAAACCACGCAGTACGCCGGTGAGTAATCCGCCGAAAAAACTATCGCCTGCGCCGGTAGTATCAATCACAGTCGCTGGCGGTTCAACAGCAGA
>JAJDEE010000101.1 GCA_029259975.1 Planctomycetota bacterium | reverse complement strand
TTTTTCGCTGACGTTGGGAATATCACGGGTAAACTCTTCGCGGCCCAACTTGGTTTCACGAATCTCCACATCGAACTCTTCGATGTGGATCGAGGTGTAGGTGTCGTTATGCACCAGCTCTTCGCTGATGATGATCGCGTCCTCGAAGTTGTAGCCATCGTACGACATAAACCCTACCAACACATTGCGGCCCAAAGCCAGAACACCATTGTGTGTCGCAGCACCGTCGGCAAGGACATCGCCCTTCTCGACCTTATCGCCTGGCATGACTAGTGGCTTTTGCGTCTGACAAGTACGTTCGTTGAGGCCGACAAACTTGCGCAGGTGGTGGATTTCGGGGCCAACCTCGATACGTGTCGAGTCGACATAGGTGACCGTCCCCTTGTGCCCTGCTCGAACTAACATGCCCGAGTGCTGAGCTACGTCGTCTTCCAGGCCGGTGCCAACCACAGGTGGCTCGGCAACCAACAACGGCACGGCTTGACGCTGCATATTGGAACCCATCAACGCGCGGTTAGCATCGTCGTGCTCCAAAAACGGAATCAAACCAGCAGACACACCAATCATCTGACTTGGCGCGACGTCGGTGTACTCAATTTTATCGGTCGCGATCAGAATAAAGTCCGACTTGTAACGCGCGACGATCGTGCTGCCCTGCAGCTTGCCGTCCTTGACCGGAGCATCTGCCGAAGCAACCATCGCTTCCGACTCTTGATCGGCACGGAGCCAGACAACTTCTTCGGTCAGCTTGCCTTTAGATACCTTACGATAAGGTGTGATCAAGAAACCGTAGTCGTCGACCGCAGCGTACATCGCCAAGCTAGATATCAGGCCGATGTTTGTACCTTCGGGTGTCTCGATCGGACAAATACGACCATAGTGAGAAATATGCACGTCGCGAACTTCAAAGCCGGCTCGTTTACGATTCAAACCGCCAGGGCCAAGTGCCGAGAGGCGACGTTCATGCGTGAGCATCGACAGCGGATTCGTTTGATCGACCACCTGCGACAACTCGCCACGGCCAAAGAAGTACTCGATTGCCGCAGAGATACTCTTGGGATTGATCAGACTGCGCGGCGTCATGTCGTCGGCGTCCTTCAAACTCATCCGCTCTTGGACGGTGCGGCGAAGCTTGAGAAAACCTTTGCGAATCTCATCGCAAGCTAGCTCGTCGATCGTGCGAAGTCGACGGTTGCCCAAGTGATCGATATCGTCAATTTCGACATCAGGCTCGCCTGCAACCAACTTTAATAAGTACCGCAAGGTTTCCAGTAAATCGTCAGGTCGTAAGACCATCTCACTTTCTGGGATATTCAGCCCTAGCTTACGATTGATGCGAAAACGACCGACGCGACCAAGACGATAACGATTCGAGTCGAAGAACTTTTCGTTGAAGAGCGTCCGCGCCTTTTCGAGCTGCGGCGGATTACCGGGACGTAACCGTTGGTAAATCCGCAGCAACGCCTCTTCGTGGCTCGACGTATTGTCGTCGGCCAGAGCGTTCATCAGGTGCGGCGTCTTGGGCATCTCCATCACCTCGACCGTTTTCACGTCCGAGGTGCAGATAATCTCAGCGATATTCTTACTAACGCGCTGACCTGCTTCGATGATGATCTCGCCGGCACGTTCGCTACCAACTGGGTAGATCACATCTTCGACAACAACTTTGTTTTCTATTTTGACCGCACTACGCCCATCGGCCACCTTTTCTTTGGTCGTGGGATAGAAGGTACGGAGAATGTCACCGTCCATACTCAATTTGGGATCGATCGCACGCAGCAAAGTCATCGCAGAAAACTTGCCGCTCTGATCAATACGAACCGTGATACTGTCCTTCTTGGTCGTATTCAGCTCGATCCAACTGCCACGCTCGGGAATCACGCGACAACTGTGCAGACGCCGCTCACCGGCCTCGAGCTCTGAAACAAAATCGATTCCAGGGCTTCGATGCAATTGGCTCACCACCACGCGTTCGGCACCGTTGATGATGAACTCGCCACCACCTAGCATGATTGGCAAATCGCCCAGATAAACTTCTTCTTCGACGGGTTGGTCTTTCACCAACCGCAGCCAAATGCGAAACGGACGACCATAGGTCAGGCGCAGCTGTCGACACTCGTCGGTCTCGTAGCGAGGCTTGCCTAGCTCGTAACGAAGATATTCGAGTTTGATGGTCTTGTCGTAGCTTTCAATCGGAAAGATTTCGCGCAGGACACTTTCCAGCCCTTCGTCTTTTCGATTGGCGTCTGAGCCACCGTTGTACTGCAGGAAGCGTTCGTAGCTTGCCGTCTGAATTTTGGTGAGGTCGGGAATTGCGTAGCCAATGCGGCCACTGCCAAAAGCCCGAGTTTCAGGGGTCACCAAACGTCGCTGAGCCGTGACTGCCATAAGGCGTGCTGCTCCGATCTCACGAGGTAGGAACTTGGCGATGGGTATCGATTAGCGGCGCGCTAATCAACTGCCTGCACGAGCTTTCGATCAATCGACCGATCAAGCGACCGTACACAACAGGTAAACGCCAAGCAAAAATGGTGGAAAGGTCATTAGATTCAAACGCAAAGGCTCTACAGACACCACTAAGACCATCGCATAGCGTACGTCGTGGCATCAATCCATTGCCCTCAGCGTCAGGATCCAAACGGGAAAGACATGGCAACAATCCCCGCCCCAACGATACGGGACAGGAGCTTGCTTGACATGACTCTTAGTTTATCAATTTTCAAAATCGATAAAGGCAACAACCTACTTGATCGAAACCGTAGCACCGGCTTCTTCCAAATCAGCCTTGACCTTTTCGGCGTCCTCTTTGGAAACACCTTCCTTGATCTTGCCAGGAGCGCCTTCAACCGCGTCCTTAGCTTCCTTAAGGCCCAAGCCTGTTGCGGCACGAACGACCTTGATCACGGCAATTTTTTTGTCGCCGAAGGACTCCAACACCACGTCGAACTCGGTCTGCTCGGCTGCGGCTTCGCCGCCACCATCGCCACCGGCTGCCATCACTACGGCACCACCGCCAGCAGCAGGCTCGATGCCATGCTCGTCCTTGAGGTAGTCGCTCAGCTCTTTGGCTTCTTTCAGAGTCAGCCCAACAATTTTGTCACCCATGGATTTTGTGTCTGCCGAGTATTCGGCTACAGCTGCTTCATCGCTCATCTTACTTCTTCCTTTCGCACGGTATGGGCTGCTCAAGCCCCGATCATTGATAATAAATAACCGCAAGCCTCAAAAAACACTTTGCAGGCTGCGATGTTTGCGTTTACTCTTCGCCCTTTTGTTCGACTTGGCTGGCCAACAGTTTCCCTGGTCCTAGCAACTGGCCCGACAGGGTTGCTCCTGGGCCTAAAATCTGCCCCATCAATAAACTAAGCTGCTCTTCGCGAG
>JAJDEE010000011.1 GCA_029259975.1 Planctomycetota bacterium | reverse complement strand
CGCTTCGATCAACGCTATTCCTGGGGCCTCTGTGTTGTTCACATCGGCCTCATCAACGCTGCCTAGCCCGCCCGGTTGGGCCTTGCGAATCGCAGCAAACACATGCTTAGCATCGTCGTCGTTGAGCGTAGCAAGCACGTCACCGATTCCCAGCGCCAAGGGCACATCTGCCGACACCGCCACGAGTGGTGCCAGCAAAAGCAACATGCCAAGATTCGTATTCGTCGCGACAGCCGCACGCGTTCGCTCAACAGCCTCCAGTACCATCGCTCCGACGCCTCGCTCGGCAGCTTGTTCCAAAACAGGCCCTACGACTGCTGCACTAATCAAAAAGTCAACGTAGGAAAGGTCCTCGAAGTCCGCGCCACGATAAACATTGCCCGGTTTGGGGGCGGTAGCTTCCCAAATACAAGCCAAAGAAATGCAAGCGCCGAGAGTGGCGGGCGGCGAAGCGGCGAGCGGGGACATCAGCGGGTGGCTCCTGAGACCGCAGTTGTGGTGCGTTGAAGCCAAGCTGCGAATAGCTGCTGCGATTCTTCTGGGGCGTCTTCGACAGCCCAGTGCCCAACGTCAGCCAGACGGTGAATTTCTGCCTGGGGCCAAAACTCGGCAAACTTGTTTAGACATTCCGGCCTAAAACACCAGTCACGCATTCCCCAGACGAGCAACTGTGGCAACGACGCCAGTTGGGGCAAGCCCCGCTCGATTTCTGCCAGCGTCTGCCAAGTTGGGTGCTTGTCGGAAAGCGGAATATCTTTCACAAACTGATACACGGCCGCCCGTGATCGCCAGTCGTGGTAAGGCGCGAGATACGCCTGCTCAACGAGCGGATCAAGCCGGCGCCGCCGACTCAACGTCATCCGCAGCGCCGCCCGCGAAAAGGCATTGCACCCTTGCAGCGCCAATCGCCCAAACACAGGCCAGCGGCACACACGAATTCGCCACGGAATAAACCACGGCGGAAAGGCTCCCGTGTTGTAAAGCGCAACCCGCTCGAATCGATCTTTGGCTCGTAGCACCGCACCGATTCCGATCGAGCCGCCCCAATCTTGCGCCACGAGCGTAATGCGACGAAGATCGAGCTGCTCAATCAATTCGACCAAATGATCAATATGGTCGGCTAGACTCAACGGACGAGGCTGCAAATCGCTCAGACCGCAGCCGAGGTGATCGGGGGCGATACACCGGTACTGGCCTCGATTTGCCAAAATAAGCTGCCGCCAATGAAACGACCACGTCGGGTTTCCATGCACAAACAGCAGCGTCGGTGTTTCGCCAGTAGCGGCGTCCGTCGGCGACTCGTCGACGTAGTGATAGGCAGAGCCTGACAGATCGAGCGTTTGAGAAGCAAACGGGTAGAGTGGCCCCCAGGTGCTTTCATATTCGGATTTTGGCAATCTGGCCATTTGGATTTTGAATTACTGACAAAAATGCTTGGTGATAGGATCCCCGATTCTACCAGCGCAGTCTCTCAAGATCAGTGGCTAAAAGAAATGTCCCATGCCCAATGACTCATGATGTTGGTTCTTTGTTTTCTCTGTACGACTCTGGTCATTGGGGCTTAGTTATTGGACATTCGAACAGGTCATTGCCTCCGAGCCTCCGACCGCGTACAAAGGGGGTTCTGGCGGCTCACTGCGACGGCCGTCGGCGAGGGGTCCTTGCAATGGGGGCCTTGCGAACCTGGTCAGGGTGGAGACACCGCAGCCATAAGCTTGTGTCTCTTTGTGTGGGGGCCTCTCGCCGTTGGTCGTACAGAGAAGATGAAAATTTCACAACCATTCAGCTTACTGAAGTCAACCAACAAAAAAATCACGCAGAGTCGCGGAGGCGCAGAGCTTTTGATTTTTTTGTTTCCCCTGCGTCTCTGCGTGAGTCTTTCCTGTTTTCCGCTACCAAACGACTCACTGCTGCCAAACGATGGATCGCCTCACTTGGCTGAAGCGTTCCCCAGTTTCAACTCGTATTTCTACCCGCGATGACCGACTCTTCACCAACTAACGATGGTACTGACTACGTCGTCGTGGCGCGTCGCTACCGACCGCAGACTTTTGAAGACTTGATCGGCCAGCAGCACGTTGCTCAGGCCCTGTCACGTGCGATCGAAAGCGATCGCGTTGGCCATGCCTACCTATTCACCGGTGCCCGCGGCGTCGGCAAGACTTCGGCGGCTCGTATCTTGGCCAAGGCACTCAATTGCTTCCAGGGAACCTCGGCAACTCCCTGCAACGAATGCGAATTGTGCGAAAGCGTGAATTCTGGCAGCGATGTCGATGTGATCGAAATCGACGGCGCGAGCAATAACGGCGTCGACGATATCCGTCAGCTTCGGCAGAATGTCGCTGTGCGGCCCAGTCGTGCTCGTTACAAAATTTACATCATCGACGAAGTCCACATGGTCACCACCCAGGCGTTCAACGCGTTGCTTAAAACATTGGAAGAGCCGCCTGAGCATGTGAAGTTTATTTTTGCCACGACCGAGCCAAACAAAATTCCGATCACAATTCTCTCGCGTTGCCAGCGCTACGACTTCGCTGGTATCGAAGCAGCGGCCATCCAGAAGCGGTTGAAAGAGATTGCCACCTCCGAGGGTATTACGATTGAATCGGACGCGTTGCAAATTCTTGCGATGCGAGCCGCTGGTTCTATGCGAGACAGCCAATCGCTGCTCGAACAACTACTGTCCACCGGCACCGACGCGATCACGTCTGCCGACGTAACGACGATGCTCGGCATCGCACCGGCGACGCGACTCAGCCAACTCGTCCAGCCGCTGGTCCAGCGTGACGCCGCCGCCGCGTTCGTCCAGCTCGACGCAGGCATTGCCGGGGGCGCTGAAGTCAGCCAGTTGCTCGACCAACTGCTCGGCTATTTTCGTGATGTGATGACGCAGTCAGTCGGCTGCGACGCCTCCAGCCTGATGTACTCACTCCCCAGCCAGCAGCAAGAAGTCAGCGAAGTAGCCGAAAAACTAGGCATTCATTCGCTGTTGGCAATCGTTCAGATCCTCGATCAAACCGCGGCTCGCATGCGCGTTAGCACACACACACGCACGCTGGCCGAAATGGCTATCGTGCGGATTTGCCATTTGGAAGATCTTGACGGAATAGCCACGCTGATTTCGCAATTGAAAAGCGGTACTGCTCCGACAGGCGCCGCGCCTCCGTCGAAAAGATCAGCCCCAGTAAAAAAAAACGTGACACCTAAGCCGGCGAGTTCAACAAGCACGGCCCCGCCGGCACCGCGATCCGTGGCGCCCTCGCCCTCAGCAAGCGTTGCAACAACCGTGGTCCAGGGAGACGCGACCCACGCCAAGACGCCTAGCGAAACAACTCTTGCGACTGCCTCAGAAACACTGCTTACGCCCGACAATGTTGAAGAGGTTTGGAAGCAAGTGCTCAATTCGCTCAGCGGCATGGTGATGAACCACGCTGCCGAAGCCGACGAAATCTCTGTCGACCTGAGCGGTCGGCTCACGATAAGTTTTGGCGAAGCATTTCACCTCGACATCTGCGAGCGTCCTGCCAATCGCGCGCGGCTAGAAAAAGCACTTGAAGACGTCTGCGGCACGAAAGTGGGCTTCATGCTACGCACCCATCAGCGAGCCGATACCCCCGCGAAGCCCGTAACCAGAGCGCCCTCCAAGCGGCAACAACAGGCGGAGATCGCCACCCAGCCGTTCGTCAAGCGAGCCATGGAACTCTTCGACGGCGACCCTAGCCGACTTCGCTACGTTCCCCCTTCCGAAAATAAGTAGCCCTTGGCTCTGCCAGGGGACAACTAAAAAAAGAATTTCTTTGAGGAGATCAGGTCATGTTCAAAGGCTTAGGAGACATTGGCAATATCATGAAGCAAGCCCAAGAGATGGGCGGCAAGATGCAGCATCTTAATGAAGAGTTGAAAACCAAACGCGTTATCGGTAGCGCGGGCGCCGGGATGGTCGAAGTCGAAGCGAACGGACTCGGTGAGGCGATCGCAGTGCGCATTGACGCCACGCTGATTGAAAAACAAGATCGCGAGCTGCTAGAAGACTTACTGCCCGCTGCCATCAACTCAGCGCGAGAAAAAGCACAAGCCTTACACGCCGAGCAAATGCAATCGCTCACAGGAGGAATCAACCTGCCAGGCATGAGCGAACTTCTAGGCGGACTCGGTGGCGATTCGCCTACGTAGAACCTAGACGCGAACCCAGACGCAAGAAAGCGACCTGCACGCAAGAAATTAATCTTCGTGAAAGTCCTTAAGCTCACGTCACCCCTATTCTACCACAAAGCCACCCTCGCAGTCCCGCAGTCCCGGCAAATATTTTTTATTTCCCGGCCACGACGATTGTAAAATTCCTGTTTTTCGCAGTCTTAAGACGCAGCAAGCGAGCGTCGGTAAGGTACAATTCTTAGTGTAGGCTTATGTTCTTGAAGCACTAAAGTTGCAAGACAGACTTAGCAAGCAGTTCTTTTCGTCTTTCGCTAGCTACTCGGCCTGGCAAGTTTGACCTTCGGAACATAGAAGCATTATGCTACAGATGCTTTTCAGACTACAGAACCTTGTAGCCTGTCCTTTGCCCGCAACGGCAAACCTATTCACTCCGCGACAATCAACCGTTCGATAGCGACCTATGCGACTTTCCTTCGGCCAACAAATGCAGATGTCTCAGAAGCAGGTGCTAGCACCGCGGATGATTCAGTCGATGGAAATTCTGCAGTTGCCAATCATGGCACTCCAGGAGCGGATCGAGCAGGAGATGGAAGACAATCCGGTTCTCGATCAGATCGAGCCTACCGAGGAGGTCGAGACCCTACAAGAAGAACAGGTTAATCCTGATGCGCCGAGTGAGTCTGAACGCGAGTTGGTGGTCGAAGACGGCACCAACAACGAAGACGACTTCGAGCGACTGATGAACATGGTCGACAATCTGCCTGACGACTACGAGGAACGTAGCCGTCCTTCTCGCGGGCAGATGGAAGCCGAAGCCGATCGTCGACACGACGCGATGGCCAATATGGTCTCGCGTCCCGAGTCGTTGCTCGACTATTTGCAGCACCAGCTGAGTTGGTTTGACCTGAGCGACGAATTGCGACGACTTTGCGAGCGAATCATCTACAACCTCGACAGCAACGGCTACCTAGAAACTCCGTTGCAAGATTTTCTCTCGCAACCGCCAGCCGATTTAAACGGCAACGCTGACGCATGGCTTGCGGAGCAGTTGAAACTAGCCGAAGCAGCGCTGTCCCTCGTCCAACGACTCGATCCACCCGGCGTGGGTGCGGCTCTGCCGCGGGCACCCCACGCCGCGGCCGAATTC
>JAJDEE010000002.1 GCA_029259975.1 Planctomycetota bacterium | reverse complement strand
CCTGCCCACTGACTCCTGCCCACTATGTCCACCGATTCCCGACGCTACGTTAGCCAACTTTCGCACAACGAGACCATCAGCCAGGTCTTTCTCGCCTCCGACAAGCAGTTGCGGCCCAACCGCAATGGCAATCTCTACCTGCAGGTCGACCTCTCCGATCGCAGCGGGTCGGTGAATGCCCGCATGTGGAACGCCAACGACAACGACTACAAAGCCTTTGACAATGGCGACTACGTCCACGTCGAGGGCGCGACTCAGCTATTCCAAGGCAATATGCAGCTGATCGCCAATCGTATCCGCAAAGCACGGCCCGACGAGGTCGACGAAGCTGATTTCGTCACGCTACAGTCCGAAGACGTCGACAAGATGCAAACCCGACTGACCGAGATTCTTGGCGGTATCCGCTCGGCCCCGCTCGCACGGCTCGCCAAGGGATTCTTGAGCGACGACGAATTCATGGGCAAATTCTGCCGCGCCCCAGCCGGCATGAAAAACCACCACGCCTACCAAGGCGGCCTGCTCGACCATGTGCTCAGCCTGATGGAGCTGGTGCTACTCGTCGGTCCGCGCTACCCCAAGCTCGATACCGAAAAACTGCTGATGGGCGCCTTCCTGCACGACGCCGCCAAGGTCGACGAGCTTGCCTACGAGCGCGACATCTCCTACACCGACGCCGGCCAACTGCTCGGCCACATGACCCTCGGCGTCACGATGCTCGAAGACATGGTCCGCAAAATCGTCTCGCAAGACGGCCAGCCCTTCCCCAACCGCCTGCTGCTCGAACTCAAACACCTCATCATCAGCCACCACGGCTGCTACGAATACGGCAGTAGCAAACTCCCGATGACGTTAGAGGCAATCGCCCTCCACCAACTCGACAACCTCGACGCCAAGCTCGCCAGCTTCACGCAACTAATGACCGACTGCCCCAACACCGACAGCAACTGGACCCAGTATTTTAGTCAGATCGGCAGGAAGCTGTTCAAGCCGGAGGCCAACAGTTAGGCAAAGCCTCTCTACCCCAACGGGGGCACTTCTTTCACCTTCATCCTTCATCCTTTCCCCCATGTCCGACATCAACACAACAATTCTCGACCACATAAACGACCCCAACTATCGGCCCGTCAAGCCGAAGGTGATCGCCAAGCAATTGGGCTACGAGGGCCAAGACTTTTCGCGACTGAAAATGGCGATCAAAAAGCTCGTGAAGGCAGGCAAGCTGGCCTATGGACCTAGCCATTTGGTTTGTGCAGTGGAGGTCGGGGACCAGAAAAAAGCAGCCCCAAACAAGCGAACCGCGAGCGTAAGCGACCGGAGCCCAGAGCCCAAAGACCAGAAAAAATCTGCCCCAAGCAAGAAGAAATCCTCGAAGCACGTCATCGGCACTTTTCGCAAAGCGCAGGGCGGCTTCGGTTTCGTACGGCCCGAGGGGACTGCCGCTACCGACGGGCGCGACGCCGACATTTTCATTCCCGTCAGTGCCACGGGCGATGCAGCCAATGGCGATACGGTGCGGATTCGCATTACCGACCGCAAAGACCGCATGGGGAAAATTTCAGGGCGGATTATCGACGTCGTCGAACGAGCGACCAATCGGTTTGTGGGCACCTATCTCGAACAGGGCGGCATGGGGATGGTGCAAATCGATGGCAAGATTTTTACCGAGCCGATCTTTGCTGGTGACCCAGGGGCCAAGGGGGCCCAACCCGACGACAAAGTGGTTGTCGAGATGGTCCGCTTTCCCTCGCATGTACGCGACGGCGAGGGCGTGATTGTCGACATCCTCGGCCAGCGTGGCCAGCCGGGCGTCGACACGCTGTCAGTCATCCACGAGTTCGACCTGCCCGGCGATTTCGACGAAGGCTCGCTCGAAAATGCTCGCAAGCAGGCCGAAAATTTCGACGAGTCGGTCGGCCCGCGCCGCAAAGACCTTACTTCAGAAACCGTCATCACGATCGACCCCGCCACCGCCCGCGATTTCGACGATGCGATTTCGCTGGAGCGTGCCGAAAACGGCCACTGGGTGCTCGGCGTGCATATCGCCGACGTGTCGCACTTTGTCCGACCAAACTCGGGCCTCGACCGCGAAGCCAAAGACCGCGCCACCAGCGTCTACCTGCCCGACCGCGTGATTCCAATGCTGCCCGAGGTGATCTCCAACAACCTCTCCAGCTTGCAACCCGACAAAGTACGGTACGCGATGACCGCCCGCATCGAGTTCACCGCCGAAGGTCAGCGTGTCGGCACCGAAGTCACCAAAAGCGCCATCAAAAGCTGCCGCCGATTCACCTACGAAGAAGTCGACGAGTATCTGGCCGACCGTTCGGGCTGGAAGAAAAAGCTGACGCCGCAGGTCCACAGCCTGCTCGGCAATATGCACGAGCTGGCGATGATGCTACGCAGCCGGCGCATGAAGCGAGGCTCTCTCGAACTGTCGATGCCTGAGATGATTATCGACCTCGACAAAAACGGCAAGGTCACTGGTGCCCACCTCGCCAAAAACACCGAGAGCCACCAGATCATCGAAGAGTTCATGCTGATCGCCAACGAGGCGGTCGCCGAGATGCTGTTCGACAACGGCCTGCTTTTTTTGCGTCGCGTCCACGGGTCGCCTGATCCAAGAAAGCTAAAAGCACTCAACGAATTTGTCAAAGAGCTGGGCCTCCAAGCCGAAAACTTGGAAAGCCGCTTTGCCCTGCAAAAACTGTTGGATGACGTAAAGGGTGATTCCCGCCAACACGCCGTCAACTACGCAGTCTTGCGTTCGATGCAGCGAGCGATCTACAGCCCCGAAGAGGATGGCCACTACGCACTGGCTAGCGAATGCTACTGCCATTTCACCTCGCCCATCCGTCGCTACCCCGACCTGACGATCCACCGTCTGATTGACGCCATCAACCGCGGCAAACCGCCTGAGCAACACCTGGGCGAACTGCTAACGATCGGCGATCACTGTAGCGAACGCGAGCAGCGCGCCACCGCCGCCGAGCGCGAACTCAAAAAAGTAAAACTGCTGCACTATCTCGAAGACAAAGTCGGCACTCGACTCGATGGCGTCGTCACCGGCGTCACCAGCTTTGGCCTGTTTGTCACCGGCACCGACCTGCCCGCCGAGGGATTTGTACACATCAGTTCGCTCTCGGACGACTACTACAAATTCGACAAAGCCGGGCACGTCATCAA
>JAJDEE010000001.1 GCA_029259975.1 Planctomycetota bacterium | reverse complement strand
CGCGACTTTGTAGGAACTGCCGAGCAGGATCAGTACCAGTGAGCCGATCCCAGCAAACAGCGGCACCTGCCAGCCGCGAAATACGTTGGCATTTGGCGAGTCGGCAAGATGTTGAAGCTCGTCGTATTGGGCATATGCGCCTAGGCCCAAAGCCGTGACGACCGTGATTGTGCCGACGATCGCGATGACCGACAGGACGAACATCCCGATGAGCCACTTGGTCGAGCGGCGGGCGTTGGACTGACGTTCAAAAAAATCGGTAGACATGAGGGAAACAAATGACGAAGGACGAATAGCGAATGACGAAAGAAGCCGTAATTACGAAGCACGAATGCTTAGGCCGTTATCAAAAAATTCGGCATTCGTGCTTCGACCCCCGTCATTTCTTAAAAAGACACCTTCGGCGCTTCGGCAATCGTTTCGCTGTCGAATTCAAGTAGCTCGGCGTCTTCGCTGTGGCCAAGCATGCTGGCAAAAACTATCGGCGGGAAGGTTTGTCGGTAGGTGTTGTAAAGAGTTACCGAGTCGTTGTAAGCCTGACGGGCGAAAGCGATCCGGTTTTCGGTCGAGGTAAGCTCTTCGGTGAGTTGTGCCATGTTTTCGTTGGCTTTGAGATCGGGATACGCTTCGGCCAACGCAAACAACTTTCCCAACGAGCCGCTGAGCGCTTGCTCGGCCACCATCAGCTCTTTCATCGCAGCCGGATCGCCCGGTTTGGCAGACGCATTCTGCAGTCCGCCGACAGCTTGATTGCGCGCGTTGATGACTGCCTCTAACGTGCCTTTTTCGTGGGCCATGTAGCCTTTGACGGTTTCGATCAGATTCGGGATCAGATCGTAGCGCCGCTTGAGCTGGACCTCGATTTGCGAAAAAGCATTTTCGATTCGGTTGCGTAGCGTGACAAGCCGGTTGTAGATGCCGACGCCGTACATGATCAGCAGCAGTCCGACGACAACGATAGCGATTAAAATTCCCCAAGGTGACATACGGTTCTCCTTCTATAGTTATTTAGGCCACGACCCCAACTTACGCACAGCGTACACCTTTAGCGGCAAAAAGCAAATCGTGGTTCGAGAGCTTATTCGTCCGCGAGACGGTGATCTTGGCGAAAATATTAGGCAGGTGCACGAATTGTTACGGCAAACCGACTACAGGTCGCGACTTGGTTTCCGGTGTATTCGCATCTTCGTCCGTGGTCGCCGGTGCACCTGAATCGATCAGCAGATATCCGCTCCAGAAAAACGGATGGGCGGCTGTTAATTCCACAGGGTCTTTCTTCCGAGACTTTACTCGCGGTTGTTGCTCGGGGATTAGTGGCAATTCCATCGCAAGTTGCACGCTCCGCTGCCAGGCGGCGGCGGCGGTTGTGTAGGGAAGCTCCTGCAGGAATTCGCGGGTGAGTTCAAAGGTTGCATCGCCGCCGACGCGCCAGCTACTTAGTAAGATTGTTTGCGCCCCAGTCGACATGAGACCGCAACTGGCCAAGAATAACTCGGTGCCAGGAGGGACGCTTGTACCCTTTCGTTTCGAGGTTTTTCCACCGCGCTCCGATAAGTTGCGCGCTGCGGGCATGACAATTCTTTGCGGTCCGAATTGCGGCAAGGTAAGCCAATGACTGAGCGTGCTTTGTTTTGTACTGCGGCCTCGCGAGATTGGGGACCACCCTAGCGGTTGCGACAGCTCTATTTCAACGTCGTCGAGCACCACCAGCGTTTCACACAGCGACGCCATTAGTGGGGTTGGTGCAGGCAATGACTTTGGAAAGCGAATCGGGTTTTCGACGGCTTTTCGCAGCGATGCTAGGCTATCGGCTTGCTCGTCGTCCGACTCGCCTGGCAAAACTTCTTGACCAACGATTGCCGTACGCTGTAACCGCCGCCACGGCTGTGTGTGGCCAACCGCCAAGCCGACGGTTGGCGACAGCCGTATTTTTGCAGCAGAAATAAGCGGCATCTGCTGGTCTTTGATTTGGACGGGCAGCGCTGCAAAGGGTACGTACCAAACGACACCATCAGGAACGAGGATCAGTTCGTCAAGCTGAGCCGGGTCGAGCGACGAGCCTTTGAAAAGTGCCTGAAAAAGCTTGCCGCCAGATTCCAGCCAATCGGTTGCGAATAAATCAGCCATCGGCACTTGATGATTTGCGTCGTAGTTGCCCAAGTCGCGGAGGAACTCTCGGACGAGACCATTCAGCCGCTTTTTCGGTGCACATTGCCAGCGCGTCGAACCGCTGGACGTGAGCAGGAATCCTACCATGGCGGCTGGTGATTCGTGGAAAACGACGACCGCCTGACCTGGTTTAAGTTTTTTTTGTAGAGTCGCTGTCGCTACGACAGGGGGAAACTGTATGTCGACCGCCGACCGCTGAAGTCCGATTTTGCTGATCAATGTTTCGCGCTGACCGATGTTCTTGTTCCAGGCACGCCACACCTTTACGAGGTCGCGTTGCTCGTCGGGATTCAGGTCTGGATGCCACTGCGTGCTGATTTCCGTTTGCAACGCACGGCCGGATTTTTGAATTTGGTCGTACAGGGGAAATCGCAACAACAGTTCATTGCGCTGGTTGCGTGCGAGTTGGCTCAATAAATGTTCGGGTGTTTCCAGTGTATCGCGTAAGGCTGCGAGCCGTCCTCCCCAAGCAAGCGAGCTGTGGAAACGATGCCGCTTGGCCAAATCGCTGACCTCTAAGGCAGCTCCCAAGTTTTTGCGAGACAACACCGCATCGAACCAACGGTGGAAAGCCTCGGCGTGAGGCGTTTGCAGCGAAGCCAATGTCTCGAACGGTCGCAACACCCAGTCAATCGGTTTGGGATCGCCAAGCAAAGCTTGATAGATTCCTACCGCCGTGCGAGCGCGAAGTTGCTGCTGGTCGTAACGTCCATTTATGAGTTGTAGTTGCAAATTGTGCGTCGACATGCTGATATGCCGCTGAATTGCCTGCGATAGAGCCGACGTCGCGGATTCGCGTTCGAGCTGGAATTGCAACCGGGCGTCGAGATACTGCGCTAGAGTGCCAAGCTTCCCGCCCGCAGCGTCGCGGAGTCTCGATTGGGCCGCCGCAAGCGTCGCTTGCGAAGTGTTGATATCGCCGAGGTAGAGCGACTCTTCGGCTAACGCTAAATTGAGCCGTGCCGAAAGATGCCGATAGCGTTTTCGACTTGCCCAGTTGGCGGCCGGCTCGAGCGCCGGATTCAAGGCTTGGGGACCGCTGGCTAGGTGCGTCATCGTGCCAAGTCGGAAAGCTTCGTCGATGATGCCAAGGTCGTCGTAATAAAAAGCCGAGTAACTGGCTTCGGTAAACAATTCGCTTGCCGCAGACAGAGCGCCTGCCTCCATCTTGATACGACCCAGCTCCAACATTGCAATACACGTCAACGGGTGATCGTAGCGACCACGAACGAGCAAAGACCGCTGGAGAGATTTCTCTGCCTGAGAAAATTTACCAACGCCAGCTTGGGCCAAACCGTGCTGCACGTCGGCCCAGGCTTTGGACCAATGATTGGGAATCGCGGGGCCTCGCGACACGGCGGTGACCAGCGCTCGAGAAATCGAATCTTCTGCCCCGAGCGGACCCAGCAATTCGTTGCGGCGACGAATCGCAAGTGTCGTCGCGCGGACGATCTCGAGGGCGTTTAATTTGCGTAGCGGAATCTGCGCCTGATATCTTCTGTCGGCACCCTGCCTAGCAGCTTGATCAGCAATTTCGGTGAGTTGAATGAGTTCTTGTCGAGGAAACGCCCCCAACGTAAATTGTCGACTACTTTTCCCCCACGGCAAAACTTGACGGAGACGGTTTGTATCGGCTTGAGGTTCGCGCTGAAACTGGATACGGATCATCCAAGTGGGGTATTGCAAAAACATCGTGCAGGCTTGGTCGAACTGCTGGAGCGCCGCGCCCAGTCGTCCTTGCTGATAGTAGACTTCGCCTAACATGGCGTGATACGCAATCGAGTCGATCCAACGATTCGTCACGCCGATCTTGATC